>NZ_JAHWBL010000059.1:0-19942 GCF_029493445.1 Nocardioides sp. ChNu-99
CGAGCGGCGCCGCCGGCTCGACCCCGCCGTGCTCGCCGCCGTCGTGCTCCCCGTCGTGGCCCTCGGGCTCGGCGCGGCCGTGCGGGTCGGCGCGCCCACCCCGCCCGCGACGGCTCCCGACACGCAGGTGCGCACCGCGGCCACGGTCGTGTGTCCCTCGGCCGGCGTCGCGGCCGGCACGGGCGGCGACCTCGACGCCCTCGTCCCCGACGCCGGTGCGGTGCGTGCGGCCACCGGCCCCGCCGTGGGCGGGGCGACCGTGGAGCTCGACGGCGACGAGGTACCCGTCGCCGACGGGGCGGTCGCGACCAGGTCCACCGGCGCGGCCACCACCGTGCGCGCGACCGGCGAGGCCGCCCCCGGGCTGGTCGCCGCCCGGTACGACGCCGCGGGCGGGGCCGGCCGTACCTGCCGCGCCCCCGACACCGGCGGGTGGTTCGTCGGCCTCGGGGCCGGCGCCGACCGCGCCTCGGTGCTCGAGCTGACCAACCCGGACGCCGGCACGGCCGTCGCGGCCGTGACGGTGCTCGGGGAGACCGGACCCGTCGACGTGGAGGCCGCCCGCTCCGTCGTCGTCGGCGCGGGGGAGACCCGGCGCCTCGACCTGGGCGCCCTGGCCCCGACCCGCGGCGAGCTGGGCGTGCGGGTCGAGGTCACCCGCGGGCGCCTCGCGCTGGGCGCGCTGCAGACGACGCGGCCGCTCGACGGCACCGCCGGGGGGTCCGCCTGGGCCCCCCTGCTCCCGGCCGCAGCCCCGGCGACGACGCTGCTCGGTCTGCCGGGCGACGCGTCGACCACCCGCACCCTCGTGGTCGCGAACCCCGCCGACGCGCAGGTGCAGGTCGAGGTCGACCTGCTGGGCGCCGACGGCGGCTACCGGCCCGCGGGCCTCGAGCCCGTCGTCGTGGCCCCCCGCTCGGTGGCCTCGCTCGACCTCACCGCCGCCGTCGCCGACGGTCTCGCCGACGGCGCCGGGGGCGCGCTCGGCGTGCGGGTCGTCTCCACCGGGGACGTCGCGGCCACCCTGCGCTCGGGTGCGGGTGCCGACGAGGTCGCGGCCGTCCCCGCCGCCCCCCTCGCGACCGGTACGGCGCTGCTCCCGCCGCAGGCGGGCACCGCCCGCCTCGTGCTGGCGCGCGACGCCGGTGAGGAGACCGGGGCGGCGCCCGCGACGGTCGTGGCGCGTGCGGAGGACGGTGCGGAGCTGCTGCGCGAGGACGTCGCCCTCGCCCGGGGTGCGTCCGCGGCCGTCGACCTCCCGGCTGGGGCGGCGCGGGTCGACGTGGAGTCCGCGGGTGGCACGGTGCGGGGCGCCCTCGTGGTGAGGGCCGGCGCTCGCACCAGCGTCCTCGCGCTCGCACCCGCCGTGCCCGAGGACCTCGTCGCGGTCGTGCGCCGCGCCTGGCCGTGAGCGGCACCCGCCGTCCGGTCGGACGTCGGGGTCGGGCGTCGGGGTCAGGCGTCGGGGTCGTAGCCCGGGTCGACGGTGTCCGGCGTGGTGCCGAGCAGCTCGGCCAGCAGCTCGGCGACGACGCGGCGCACGAGCTCCTCGAGGTCGGTGCGCGACTCGCTGCGCCGCTCCAGCGGGCGGCGGAACAGCACGATGCGGTGGGGCTGGCCGGCCCGGGCGCGCACGAGCGAGCCCAGCGGCACGTCGTCGTCCCAGTCGTCGGGCAGGAGCGGCATCTCCTCCACGGCGTACTCGAGCTCCCCGAGCGCCGCGAGGTGCGCGTGCCAGGGGGCGTCGACGACCGAGACGACCGCGAGCACGACGGCGTCGAAGCGCGCACCGGGCGTCGGGCGGGCGCGGCGGACGCCGGGCACCGTGCCGACCTGGGGGCCGCGCCCGGCGCGACCGTGCCGGTCGCGCCGTCGTACCGGGCGCACCGGTCGCGCCGCCTCGTCCACCGGGTCGTCCACGCGAATCTCCCTCCGACCGTCCGCGAGCCTAGCCGGGTGCGTCGGCGGCCCGGAGTACCGTCTGGCCCGTGAGGTCCGCCCGTCGTTGTTCGCGCACCGCCTGCGGTCGTCCCGCGGCGATGACGCTCACCTACGTCTACTCCGACCAGACCGCGGTCCTCGGGCCGCTGTCGACGACGGCGGAGCCCCACGCCTACGACCTGTGCGAGCAGCACAGCGAGCGGCTCTCGGCGCCGCGCGGCTGGGAGGTCCTCCGCCTGGCGAACGTGCCGGTCGGGGCGGGCCCCTCCGACGACGACCTCCTCGCGCTGGCCGACGCCGTGCGCGAGGCCGCGGTGCGTCCGGCGCCGGCCCCGAGCCGCCCGCCGCACGTCGTGGGCCCGCAGGGCCGCGACGAGCCCTTCGACCAGGAGCGCCGCCCGTCGGCGCCGTCGGTGCAGGGGGCCGCCGACCCGCTGGACCCGCTGGACCCGTTCGACCCCCGCGACCCCCGCAGCGACCACCCCGGTCGACCTCCCCGGCACGGCGGCGTGCCGCGCCGCGGCGGGCACCTGCGGGTGCTCGACACCGACCCCACCCTGCTCTGACCCCGCGTCGGCGCGCGGGACGCTAGGCTCCGGGGCATGGCGCCCAGCGGAACGCTCGACCCGTCCAACCTCACCGCCGTCTTCAAGGCGTACGACGTCCGGGGCACCGTCCCCGACCAGCTCGACGAGGAGTTCGCGCGCCGGGTCGGCGCCGCCTTCGTGCAGGTCACCGGTGCTCCCACGGTCGTCGTCGGTCACGACATGCGGCCCTCCTCCCCGGGCATGGCCGGGGCCTTCGCGCAGGGCGCGGCCGACCAGGGCGCCGACGTCGTGCTCATCGGTCTCGCCTCCACCGACCAGCTCTACTTCGCGTCGGGCCACCTCGGCCACGCCGGCGCGATGTTCACCGCCAGCCACAACCCGGCGCAGTACAACGGCATCAAGATGTGCCGGGCCAACGCGGTGCCGATCGGCACCGACACGGGCCTCGCCCAGATCCGCGACCTGGTCGCCGGCGAGGAGCCGGCGCCGGCCGCACGCACGGGCAGCATCACGGAGCACGACGTGCTCGCTGCGTACGCCGCCCACGTGCTGTCGCTGGCCCCCGTCACCGGCCGCCGGCTCAAGGTGGTCGTGGACGCCGGCAACGGCATGGCCGGGCTCACGGCCCCGGCGGTGTTCGAGCGGCTCGGCGCCGACGCCGTCGACATGGTGCCGATGTACTTCGAGCTCGACGGCACGTTCCCGAACCACGAGGCCAACCCCATCGACGCCGAGACCCTCGTCGACCTGCAGGCCCGCGTCGTGGCCGAGCAGGCCGACATCGGGCTCGCCTTCGACGGTGATGCCGACCGCTGCTTCCTCGTCGACGAGACCGGGCGGGCGGTCTCGCCCTCGACGCTGACGGCGCTCATCGCGGACCGCGAGCTGGCCCGGGTGCCCGGCTCGAACGTCATCCACAACCTCATCACCTCGAAGGCCGTGCCGGAGATCGTGACGGAGAAGGGCGGCACCCCCGTCCGCACCCGCGTGGGCCACTCCTACATCAAGGCCACGATGGCCGAGACCGACGCCGTCTTCGGCGGGGAGCACAGCGGGCACTTCTACTTCCGCGACTTCTGGCGCGCCGACTCCGGCATGCTCGCCGCGCTGCACGCGCTCGCGGCGCTGGCCGGCACCGACGTGACGCTGTCGGAGCTGCTCGCCGAGTACGAGCGCTACCCGATGAGCGGGGAGATCAACTCCACGGTCGCCGACCAGGCGGCGGTGCTGGCCGAGCTGCGCAGCACGTTCGGCGCGCAGCCCGGCGTGACGATCGACGAGCTCGACGGCCTCACCTTCGACGCGGCCGACTGGTGGTTCAACGTGCGGGCCTCCAACACCGAGCCGCTGCTGCGGCTCAACGTGGAGGGCAAGGACGAGGCCACGATGGCCCGGGTCCGCGACGAGGCGCTGGCGGTGATCCGCCGATGAGCGTCGACGCCACCCTGCTGCGCATCGTCGTGTGTCCCGCGTGCCACGGCACGCTCGAGGAGCGCGCGGTCGACACCACCGCGGGCGCGGCGGCCGACCTCGGCAGCCCCTCCGACGAGAGCACGCTGGTCTGCACGGCCTGCGGGCTCGTCTACCCGGTGCGCTCCGGCATCCCCGTGCTCCTCGTCGACGAGGCGCGCCGCCCGGCCTGAGGCGGCGGGGGCACGGACGGCTCGAGACGGCGCGCACGAGGCGGGGACGGTGACGGCGATGTGGTTCGACGAGTCGCGGCTCGACGACGAGCGGGCGCTGGCGGGCGCCGACGCCCGGCTGCGCGCGCTCGCCGAGTCCGGTGCCCGGGTCCGCCGTGAGGCGCAGGCCGCGGCCGAGGCCGTCGACGGCCGGGTCCGGGAGGCGCGTGAGCGACCCCGCCCGCGGGCGGTCGTGGCCGCCGGCGCCGAGGCCCGCCTGCTGCGTGCCGTGCTCGAGGCCGGCTGCCCCGTCCCCCTCGTCGCCTGGTCCGCCCCGGGCCTCCCGGGCTGGACGGGCAGCCTCGACCTCGTCGTGGTGCTCGCGCCCGGCGGTGACGACGTCGCCGCGGCCGGCACCGTCGCCGAGGCGGTACGACGGGGGGCCGACGTGCTCGTCGCCTGCCCGCCCGCCTCGCTCGTCGCCGACCACGCCGCCGGGCGCGACGTGGTGCTGCTGCCGACCACCAGCGGCGACCCCCTGGCCGCTGCCGTCGTGGCCCTCGACTTCCTCGCCGGCGCCGGCCTGGGCCGCAGCACCGACCCCGAGGTGGTGGCGCTGGCGCTCGACGACGTGGCGGTGCGCTGCTCGCCGTACCGGGACATCGCCGGCAACCCGGCGAAGGAGGCGGCGATCGGGCTGGCCGACGCCGCGCCGCTGGTGTGGGGCGGCACACCGCTGGCCGCCCGCGCGGCCCGGCGCGTGGCCGAGGCGCTGCGGTCGGGCTCCGGTCGCGCCGCGCTCGCGGGCGACGCCGAGCAGCTGCTCCCCGTGCTGGAGGCGGCCCGCCCCCGCGACGTGTTCGCCGACCCGTTCGACGGCGACGGCGGCGCGAGCCGACCGGTCCTCCTCGTGCTCGACGACGGGTCCGACGACCCGCGGGTCCGCGAGCAGGGCGGGCACCTGCGCGCGGTGGCGGCCGCCCACGACGTCCGCGTCGTCGAGCTGCGCCACGACGACGGGGGAGAGGTGGCCCGCTACGCCTCGCTGCTGCTGCAGGGCTGGTACGCCGCGGCGTACCTCGGGCTGGGGCTCGTCCCCGCCTGACCCCGGGCGCCGGGCCGCGACGCACGACGGGCGCCCGACGCCCGTCGCGCCGGCACGGCCTCGCACTAGGCTGCTCGACGTGACGACCTCGACGACCCTCCTCCGTCCGGCGGCCCACCGGTGAGCGGCGGCCTGTTCGCCCTGCTCGACGACGTCGCGGCGCTCGCGCGCCTCGCGGCGGCCTCGATCGACGACGTCGGTGCCGCGGCCGGCCGCGCCAGCGTGAAGGCCGCGGGCGTGGTCGTCGACGACACCGCCGTCACGCCCCAGTACGTGCAGGGCGTCGCCGCCGAGCGCGAGCTGCCCATCGTGCGCCGCATCGCGGTGGGGTCGCTGCGCAACAAGCTGCTCATCATCCTGCCGGCGGCCCTGCTGCTCAGCCAGTTCCTGCCCTGGTTGCTGACGCCGATCCTCATGGCCGGCGGCGCCTTCCTCTGCTACGAGGGCGCCGAGAAGATCTGGGAGAAGGTCGGCGGGCACCACGGGGGCCACGGCCCGGAGGTGGTCGAGGCCGGCCCCGACACCGAGAACAAGCTGGTCGCCGGCGCCATCCGCACCGACCTCATCCTCTCGGCCGAGATCATGGTCATCTCGCTCAACGAGGTGAGCGACGAGCCGTTCCTCTCGCGCGCCGCCATCCTCGTCGTCGTCGCCCTGGGCATCACCGCGCTCGTGTACGGCGTCGTGGCGCTCATCGTGAAGACCGACGACGTCGGCCTGCGCCTCGCCCAGCGCCCGTCGCGCGCCGCGCAGCGCGTCGGCAACGGGATGGTCAAGGCCATGCCGAAGGTGCTGACCGCCATCTCCGTCGTCGGTACGGCGGCCATGCTGTGGGTGGGCGGCCACATCCTGCTCGTCGGGGTCGACGACCTCGGCTGGCACGCGCCGTACGACCTCGTGCACCACCTCGAGGAGGACGTGCACCACGCCCTCGGCGCCCTCGGTGCCGTCGGGGGGTGGCTGACCAACACGGCGGCCTCCGCGGTCGTCGGCCTCGTGGTCGGGGCGATCGTCGTCGCGGTGCTGCACCTGGTGCCCCGCCGCGGCAAGCACGGCGGCGGGCACGGGGAGCACGGCGGCGGGCACGGGGAGCACGGCGGCGGGCACGGCGGCGACACGGCCCCCGCGGATTCGGGATCGGCGCCCGACGCGTCCTAGGCTCGACCGCGTCCGCGTGGGAGAACCCACAGAGCGCAGATGCGCGACGCAGACCTGGCTCCACCCGTTCGAGGAGACATCCGATGGACTACAAGGTCGCCGACCTCTCCCTGGCCGACTTCGGCCGCACCGAGATCACCCTCGCCGAGCACGAGATGCCCGGTCTGATGGCCATGCGCGAGCGCTACGGCGACGCGAAGCCGCTCGCCGGTGCCAAGATCGCCGGCTCCCTGCACATGACGGTGCAGACCGCCGTCCTCATCGAGACGCTGACGGCGCTGGGCGCCGACGTCCGCTGGGCCTCCTGCAACATCTTCTCGACCCAGGACCACGCCGCGGCCGCGATCGTCGTGGGCCGCGAGGGCACCGTCGAGGAGCCCGCCGGCGTCCCCGTGTTCGCCTGGAAGGGCGAGACGCTGGAGGAGTACTGGTGGTGCACCCAGCAGATCCTGCTGTGGCCCAACGGCGAGAAGGCCAACATGATCCTGGACGACGGTGGTGACGCCACCCTCCTCGTCCACCTCGGCGTCGAGGCCGAGAAGAAGGGCGAGGCGCCCGACCCGGCCTCCGCCACGAGCGCCGAGCAGCGGATCATCTTCGAGGTGCTGCAGGCCTCCCTCGCCGAGAGCGAGGACCGCTGGACCCAGGTGGCCGCCGAGATCAAGGGCGTCACCGAGGAGACCACCACGGGCGTCCTGCGCCTCTACGACATGATGCGCGAGGGCTCGCTGCTCTTCCCGGCCATCAACGTGAACGACTCGGTCACCAAGTCGAAGTTCGACAACAAGTACGGCTGCCGCCACTCGCTCATCGACGGCATCAACCGCGCCACCGACGTCCTCATCGGCGGCAAGGTGGCCGTGGTCTGCGGGTACGGCGACGTCGGCAAGGGCTGCGCGGAGTCGCTGCGCGGCCAGGGCGCCCGCGTCATCGTCACCGAGATCGACCCCATCTGCGCGCTGCAGGCCGCGATGGACGGCTACCAGGTCGCCGCGCTCGACTCCGTCATCGACGTCGCCGACATCATCATCACGGCGACCGGCAACAAGGACGTCGTCACCGTCGAGCAGATGGCGCGCATGAAGCACCAGGCGATCCTGGGCAACATCGGCCACTTCGACAACGAGATCGACATGGCCGGCCTGGAGTCCCTCGAGGGCGTCAAGCGCAAGAACGTGAAGCCGCAGGTCGACGTCTGGACCTTCCCGGAGGGCCAGGGCGGCCGCTCGATCATCGTGCTGTCCGAGGGTCGCCTCATGAACCTCGGCAACGCGACGGGCCACCCGTCGTTCGTCATGTCGAACTCCTTCACCAACCAGGTGCTGGCGCAGATCGAGATCTTCACCAAGCCGGAGGAGTACCCGGTCGGCGTCTACGTGCTGCCGAAGCACCTCGACGAGGAGGTCGCGCGCCTGCACCTCGCGGCGCTCGGCGTCGAGCTGACCACGCTCACCGACGCGCAGGCGGCGTACCTCGGCGTCGACGCCGCGGGCCCGTACAAGTCGGACCAGTACCGCTACTGAGCCACCGGGCCCCTCGGGGCCCTCGGCTCGCACGCGCACGGCACCGTCGTCCCGGACCACCCGGGTACGGCGGTGCCGTCGCCGTTCCGGCGCCGTCATACTGGTGGTCGTGACCAACGAACGAGGCGTGGCCGCGGGCGCGCCGGCCGAGGCGGACAGCCGTGGCCGCGTGCTCGTCGTCGACGACGACGCCTCCCTGGCCGAGATGCTGACGATCGTGCTGCGCCAGGAGGGCTTCGAGTCCGCGGTGTGCCTGCGTGGCGACGAGGCGCTCGACGCGTTCCGGGAGTTCCGCCCGGACGTGTTGCTGCTGGACCTGATGCTGCCCGGCAAGGACGGCATCGACGTCTGCAAGGAGGTGCGCGCCGAGTCGGGCGTGCCGATCGTGATGCTGACCGCGAAGGGCGACACCGTCGACGTGGTGGTCGGTCTCGAGTCGGGCGCCGACGACTACGTCGTCAAGCCGTTCAAGCCGAAGGAGCTGGTGGCGCGCATCCGCGCCCGCGTGCGCCGCGCCGAGGCCCCCACCCAGGAGACGCTCGGCATCGGCGACCTCTCGATCGACGTCGCCGGCCACCAGGTGACCCGCGGCGGGGTGCCGATCAACCTGACGCCGCTCGAGTTCGACCTGCTCGTCTGCCTGGCCCGCCGGCCGTGGCAGGCGTTCAGCCGCGAGGTCCTGCTGGAGGAGGTGTGGGGCTACCGCCACGCGGCCGACACCCGCCTCGTCAACGTGCACGTGCAGCGGCTGCGCTCGAAGGTGGAGCACGACCCCGAGCGCCCCGAGATCGTCCTGACGGTGCGGGGCGTCGGCTACAAGGCCGGTCCGTCCTGACCCGCTCCCACCCCGGCCGGGCCCGGAGCGCGTGGTGCTGAGGCCGGGACGGCGCCGACCCCGGGGGCGCGACGTCACCGCCGCGCTGGCCCGCGCGCTGACGGTGTGGCGACGCTCCGTGGCCGCGCGCGTGGTGGTCAGCACCGTGCTGCTCTCGGGTCTCGTCGTCGGCGGCGTGAGCTGGCTGCTCGTCGCCCAGATCCGCGAGGGGCTGCTCGACAGCCGCGTGCAGGCCGCCACCGCCGAGGCCGAGGACGAGACGACGCAGGCGGGCGAGCGCCTCCTCACGTCGTCGGGCTCGGACTTCGACGTCGCCGCCCAGCTCGACCAGGTGGCGGCGCCGCTCAACCAGCGCGGCGCGGTGCGGGGCTACGAGGTGCTCCTCGTGCGCTCCGACGTGGCCCTCGGCCAGCCGCTCGACGAGGTCGGGTCGGTCTCCTCGCCCGGGGTCGACGCCGCCAGCATCCCGACCTCGCTGCGCGAGCACTTCCTCTCCGACGGCCAGCTCGCGTGGACGTGGACGCGGATGCCGGTGCCCGACGACGACGGGGGCTCCACGTCGGCGCCGGCGATCGTGGTCGGCACCCAGGTGCGGATCCCGGCCGACGACGGCCCCTACACCCTCTACTTCCTCTTCCCGCTCACCCAGGAGGAGGAGACGCTGGCCCTCGTCGCCCGGTCGACGGTGGTGGCCGCAGCGCTGCTCGTCGTGCTCATCGGCGGCGTCTCGTGGGTCGTGGCCCGCCAGGTGGTGACGCCCATCCGCATGGCCCGGCGCGTCGCGGAGCGGCTGGCGTCGGGTCGCCTCCAGGAGCGCCTGCGGGTCACGGGCGAGGACGACCTGGGTCGCCTCGCGTCGTCGTTCAACCAGATGGCCTCCAACCTGCAGCGCCAGATCCAGCAGCTGGAGGAGCTCAGCCGCGTGCAGCGCCGCTTCGTGGCGGACGTCTCCCACGAGCTGCGCACACCGCTCACCACGGTGCGGATGGCGGGCGACGTCCTCCACGACGCCCGGGGCGACTTCGACGCGCCGACGGCGCGGGCGGCCGAGCTGCTGCAGGTCGAGCTCGACCGGTTCGAGCGCCTCCTGGGCGAGCTGCTCGAGATCAGCCGGTACGACGCGGGAGCCGTCGCCCTGGAGGTGGAGGACGTCGACCTGCGCCAGGTGGCCCGCCGCGTCGTCGACCAGACCGCGAGCCTCGCGCTCAGCTCCGGCGTGCACGTCCGCGTGGTGGAGCCGGCCCGCCGGTGCCGGGCGGAGGTGGACCCGCGCCGCATCGAGCGCGTCGTGCGCAACCTGGTCACCAACGCCATCGACCACGCGGAGTCCCGCGACGTCGTCGTCTCGGTCGACGCCGACGACCACAGCGTCGCCATCGCGGTGCGCGACCACGGCGTCGGCCTCGCGCCGGGCGAGTCGGCCATGGTGTTCAACCGGTTCTGGCGCGCCGACCCCGCGCGCGCCCGCACGACGGGCGGTACCGGCCTCGGCCTGTCCATCGCGCTCGAGGACGCCCACCTGCACGGGGGGTGGCTGCAGGCGTGGGGCACACCGGGCGGTGGCTCCCAGTTCCGTCTCACGGTGCCCCGCCGAGCGGGGGACCAGCTGCGCCACAGCCCCATCCCGCTGCTGCCCGCCGACGCGGAGCCGGCCCGGTGAGGCGGGTGGCGGCGTGCGCCGCACGGGTGCCGGCCGTGCTGCCCGCCGTGCTGCTGGTCCTGGCGCTGGCCGCCGGGTGCGTCCGTCTGCCCGACTCGGGCGAGGTGACCGTGCCGACGGAGCGGCCGGGGCAGGAGGCGACGGCGGGCCTCGACTACGTGCCCCCGGGGCCCACGCCGGGCGAGTCGCCCGACGAGATCGTCGCCCACTTCCTGGGCGCCATGCGCGCGACCTCGCGCCAGACCAGCGTGGCCCGGTCCTTCCTCACCGCCGAGGCCGCCGGCTCCTGGACGCCGGAGGACCGCACGATCGTCTACGAGGACCTCGGGCGGCCGACGGGCGGCTCCCGGGTCACGACGCGTCTCGAGGGCGCCGCCGAGCTCGACGCCCGGGGCCAGTGGGTGGACGACCCGGCGTCGGCGTCGCGGTCGCTGACGTTCGAGCTCGCGCCCGAGGACGGGGAGTGGCGGATCGCGGCGCTGCCGGACGCCCTCGTGGTGCCGCGGTCGTGGTTCGAGGCGCGCTACCAGGCCGTCGACCTCTACTTCCTCGACCCCTCGGGCCGGATCCTCGTGCCGACGCCGGTGTTCCTGCCCGGCGGCTCGCAGCTGCCGGCGCGCACCGTGGCCGCGCTGCTCCAGGGCCCCCCGTCCGGCAGCGAGGGCGTGGTGACCACGGCGCTGGGGTCGGCGGCGCACCCGGGGCTGTCGGTCGAGGTCTCGCCCACCGGGGTCGCCGACGTGCGCCTGCCCGCGGACGGGGACGGCGAGGAGGGCGACGCGACGGCCGCCCTCGCCGAGGGCCTCAGCGAGCCCATGGTCGCCCAGCTGGCGTGGACGCTGCGGCAGCTGCCGTCGGTGGCCCGCGTCCGCGTCAGCGTCGACGGCGTCCCGCTGCGGGTGACCGACGGGGAGGACTCCTTCGCGATCGGCGCCGGCGAGCGGTTCGGCCCCGGCGCGGTGGGCGCCGACCCCGACCTCTTCGGCCTGACGCCCGAGGGCGCGGTCGTCCGCGTGCGCGAGCGGCGGGTGCAGGCCGTCCCGGGCACGGAGGCGCTGCAGGCCGCGGGCGTGCGCACCCTGTCGGTGAACCTGTACGGCGACCGCGTGGCCGGGCAGGTCGGCGACCGGGTGCTGCTCACCGCGCTCGACGAGCCGGACACCGCCCCCGTCGAGGTCCCCGCGGCGGGCGAGGCGGTGCTCGCGTGGGACTTCGCCGACCGCACCTGGGTGCTCGACGGCGGAGACCGGGCCCGGGTGCGCGTCGTCAACCAGGGCAGCGTCGAGGCGGTGGCCGTCCCCGGCGTCACCGGCGAGCGCGCCACGCGGCTGCTCGTCTCGCGCGACGGCTCCCGCCTCGTGGCCGTCGTCGGGGAGCCGGGGGAGCAGCGCGTCGTCGTCTCCCGTGTGCGGTACGACGAGCGCGGCGGCGTGGTGGGCGTCGTCCCGGGCACCACCGTGCTCGACCTGCGGGAGGGGAGCGCGACGGCCCCGGGCACGACCGACGCCGGCACCGCCGCCCCGGTCACCACCGGCGTCGTGCGCGACGTCGGCTGGCGCTCGCCGACGGGTCTCGTCGTGCTGACGGGGCTCGGCGACGACCTCGTCGAGCTGCGCCAGCTGCCCGTGGACGGGGCGCCGGTGGACTCCGGCACCACGACGCTCCTGGTGACCACCGCCCAGCGCCTCGTCGCCTCCAGCGCCCCGGGCAGCGACCTGCTGCTCGTCGGCCCCGGTGGCGTCGAGGCGTACGACGGGGAGCGCATCACCGGCGTCGACGCCGTCCCGGACGTCGCCGCCCTGACCTACGTCGGCTGACCGGTCCCGGTCCTCCACAGGCGGCCGCGGCGGCGGTGGCCCGGGCGCCCGGGCGGTGGTGGGATCGGGGTCGTGGACCGTCCTCCAGCCCCGCCGGCGCCGCCGGGCCCGCCGTGCGCCACCGAGGCGCGCCCGGGGTGGTTCGGCGACGCGGTCGTCGACCTGGTCGCCGGCAGCACGTGCCTGGGTTGCGGGCGTCCGGGGCGGCTGGTCTGCCGGGCCTGCCGGGCGACCCTCGCCGTGCCGCCCGCCCCGGCCGTCGTGCGGCCGTGGCCCCGCGGCCTCGGCCCGGTCTGGTCGGCGGCGCCGCACGTCGACCTGCCGCGCGCGCTCGTCGTGGGTCACAAGGAGCGTGCCCAGCTGGGTCTGCGGCGGCCGCTGGCGGACCTCCTCGCCGGGGCGGTCGCCGCCGGCGCGACGGCAGCGCTCGACCCGGGAGCGATCCCGGGTACGGCGCCCGCGCCACCGGCCGGGCGGCTCCTGCTGTGCCCGGTGCCGTCCCGGCCCGGCACCGCGCGGCGGCGGGGCCACGACCCGCTCCGGGCGCTCGTGCGCGGCGCTGCGGCCCGTCTGCGGGGCGGCGGGTGGGACGTCCGGACCGTCGACCTGCTCGTCGCGGGCCGGGCGCGCGACCAGGGCGAGCTCGGTGCGCTCGAGCGCCAGCGCAACCTGCGGGGCACCATGCACTGCCCCAGCCCGCGCCTCGCCCGCTCCCAGCGCGCCTGCCCCCGGGCGTGGGTGGTGGTGTGCGACGACGTCGTCACGACGGGCTCGACGCTCGTCGAGGCGACGCGCGCGCTGGCCGCGGTCGGCGTACCCGTGCTGGTCGCGGCGACGGTGACGTCCACCCCACGGCGGGGTGGCGCCGCGGTGACCGGCCGGGGGTGATCGGGCGGCGCGTTCCCTTCCGTGGGGTGGGGGCGCCGACTAACGTCTCCCCATGGAGTCCGTCCGGGTCCGACCTCGCGTCGCCCCGGCACGCCGCGCCTGCCCGCAGGCGCGACCCCGGCCCGCCGGCGAGCCGCTGACGGCCGCCGACCCGCCGACGGCCCCCGCACCTGGTGCGGGCGCGCGGACCCCGTCCACCGACCGGGAGCGCGGCGCCGACGGTGGCCCGCGCGTGCGTCCGCGAGGCGGTCGCCCCGGAGACTGACACACCACCACCAGGAGGTTCCGCATGGACATCGTGGTCACCGGCCGGCACTGCGAGGTGACGGACGGATTCCGTTCGCACGTCGAGGAGAAGCTGTCCCGCCTCGAGAAGCACGACCACCGCATCATCCGGATGCAGGTCGAGGTCTCGACGGAGAAGAACCCGCGCCAGGCGGAGAGGTGCGAGCGCGTCCAGCTCACGGCGTTCTCCAAGGGTCCGGTGGTGCGGGCGGAGGCCGCGGCCGACCACAAGATGGCGGCGCTCGACCTGGCGCTCGACAAGATGGCGTCGCAGATGCGCAAGGCGGCCGACCGCCGCCGCATCCACCGCGGGCGCCACCAGCCGGTGTCGGTCGCCCAGGCGCTGGCCGCCACGGCGGTGGAGCCGCTCGTGCCCGAGCCGGTGGAGGAGCCGGTCGCCGCCGGTGGTGCGGAGCGCCACCAGGTGGGTCCCCTGACCGTCGAGGGCGACGGGCCGCTCGTCGTGCGCGAGAAGGTGCACCCCGCGGAGCCGATGACGCTCGACCAGGCGCTCTACGAGATGGAGCTGGTCGGCCACGACTTCTACCTGTTCGTCGACAAGGCGAACGACCGGCCGTCGGTGGTGTACCGGCGGCGCGGCTACGACTACGGCGTGATCGCCCTCGACGTGGGCCACGGCCTCGACGAGGTGGACCCGAGCGTCGTCGCGGCGGGGCACGCCGGGGGCTGAACCCGCCGCCCGTGCGAGGATGCCGCGCGTGACCACCTCCGCCCGGGCCCCGGGGCCTGATCCCGAGGCCGCGCCCGTGCGTGTGCTGGTGGTCGACGACCACGAGCTGTTCCGCCGGGGCCTGACGATGCTCCTCGGCGTCGACGGCGGCATCACGGTGGTCGGCGAGGCTGGCGACGGCGAGGAGGGCCTGCGTCTGGCGACGAGCACGACGCCGGACGTGGTCCTCCTCGACGTCCGCATGCCGAAGGGCTCGGGCATCGCGGCCTGCAAGGCCATCAAGGACGCGGTCCCGGCCGCCAAGATCATCATGCTGACGGTCTCCGACGAGGAGGCCGACCTCTACGAGGCGGTGAAGAGCGGCGCCTCGGGCTACCTGCTGAAGGACTCCTCGATCGACGAGGTCGCCCAGGCGGTGCGGGTGGTCGCCGACGGCCAGTCGCTCATCAGTCCCTCGATGGCCGTGAAGCTGCTCGACGAGTTCAAGCACATGTCGCAGGGCGAGCGCACCCCCTCGGCCAACCTCAAGCTGACCGAGCGCGAGCTGCAGGTGCTGCGGCTCGTGGCGACGGGCATCAACAACCGCGAGGTCGCGAAGCGCTTGGAGATCTCCGAGAACACGGTCAAGAACCACGTGCGCAACATCCTGGAGAAGCTCCAGCTGCACTCGCGGATGGAGGCCGTGATGTACGCGGTGCGCGAGAAGCTGCTCGACCCACCCCCGTGAGCGTCCGTCCCGAGCAGCTGTCGGCCGCCCAGGCCCGCCGCGTCGCCCTCGCCGCGCAGGGCTTCACCGACCGCCGGCACGCCACGCCGACCCTGCGCACGTTCGACCGCGTGCTGCGCCGTACCGGGCTGCTGCAGATCGACTCCGTCAACGTGCTCCAGCGCGCGCACTACATGCCGCTGTACGCCCGGATGGGCGCCTACGACGTCCGGATGCTCGACCGCGCGGCCTCCCGCGCGCCCCGCCGGGTGGTGGAGTACTGGGCGCACGAGGCGGCGTACGTGCCCGTCGAGCTGTGGCCCCTCATGGAGCTGCGTCGGGCCGCGTGGCGGGAGCGGTACGCGCGCGAGGGCATCGGGGTCGAGCGCCCCGACCTGGTACGACGCGTGCTCGCCGAGGTCGCGGACCGCGGCGCCGTGACGTCGCGCGAGATCGACGAGGGCGCCCCGCGCCGCAAGGACCACTGGGGCTGGAACTGGTCGGACACCAAGCGGGCGCTGGAGATGCTGATGCGCACGGGCGAGCTCGCGGTGGCGGGTCGGACCGTGTCGTTCGAGCGGCGCTACGACCTGCCCGAACGCGTGCTGCCGGCCGCCGTCCTGGCCGCGCCGGTGCCGGACGAGGCGGACGCCGTGCGCGAGCTCGTGCGCCGCGCGGCGCGCAGCCACGGGGTGGGGAGCACCGCCTGCCTGGCCGACTACTTCCGCCTGCGGATCGCGCCGACCGCGCGGGCGGTCGCCGAGCTGGTCGAGGCGGGGGAGCTCCAGCCCGTGCGGGTGCGCGGGTGGGAGGCGCCGACGTACCTCCACCACGAGGCCGCGCTGCCGCGCCGGGTCGCCGCGCGCACCCTGCTGAGCCCCTTCGACCCCGTCGTGTGGTTCCGGCCCCGGGCCGAGGCACTGTTCGACTTCCACTACCGCATCGAGATCTACGTCCCGGCCGACCAACGGGTGCACGGCTACTACGTGCTGCCCTTCCTGCTCGGTGACCGCGTCGTGGGCCGCGTCGACCTCAAGGCCGACCGCGGCGCGGACGGCGGTGCCGGGCGCCTGCTCGTGCACGCCGCGTTCGCCGAGCCGGGCGCGCCGGCCGACACGGCCGAGCAGCTGGCCGCGACCCTCGACGACCTGGCGGCCTGGCTGGGCCTGGCCCGGGTCCTGGTGGGGGACCGCGGCGACCTCGCCCCCGCCCTCGCCGCGGTCGTCGGTGCGGCTGCGGGGCGGGGTGAGCGGCGCGGGTAGCATGGCGGGCGCGTCCGTCGCGCCCCGCGACGCCTGCGAGCGACCTACCGCAACCTGACCAGGAGTTCCATCCCGTGGCGATCATCGACAAGCTGCTGCGAGCCGGCGAGGGCAAGATCATCCGACAGCTCGAAGCCGTCGCCTCCGCCGTCAACTCCATCGAGGACGACTACGTCGCGATGAGCGACGAGGAGCTGCAGGGCCAGACGGCCGACTTCAAGAAGCGGCTGGAGAACGGCGAGACCCTCGACGACCTCATGCCCGAGGCGTTCGCGACGGTCCGCGAGGCCGCCAAGCGCGTCATCGGCCAGCGCCACTACGACGTCCAGCTCATGGGCGGCGCCGCGCTCCACCTCGGCAACATCGCCGAGATGAAGACCGGTGAGGGCAAGACGCTCGTCGCCACCCTCCCGACGTACCTCAACGCCCTGTCGGGCAAGGGCGTCCATGTCGTGACGGTCAACGACTACCTCGCGAAGTACCACGCGGAGTGGATGGGTCGCGTCCACCACTTCCTCGGCCTGACGACCGGCGTGATCCTGCCGTCGATGCGTCCCGAGGCGCGCCGCGAGGCCTACGACTGCGACATCACGTACGCGACGAACAACGAGCTGGGCTTCGACTACCTGCGCGACAACATGGCGACCTCGGTGGCCGACTGCGTGCAGCGCGGCCACAACTTCGCCATCGTCGACGAGGTCGACTCGATCCTCATCGACGAGGCCCGCACGCCGCTCATCATCTCGGGCCCCACGCAGGACGAGGTGAAGTGGTACGGCGAGTTCGCGCGCATCGTCAAGAAGCTGCACCGCGACGTCGACTACGAGGTCGACGAGAAGAAGCGCACCATCTCCGTCCTGGAGCCGGGCATCACCAAGGTCGAGGACCACCTCGGCATCGAGAACCTCTACGAGGCGGCGAACACGCCCCTCATCTCGTTCCTCAACAACTCGATCAAGGCCAAGGAGCTGTTCCACCGCGACAAGGAGTACGTCGTCGCGAACGACGAGGTGCTCATCGTCGACGAGCACACGGGCCGCATGCTGTCGGGCCGCCGCTACAACGACGGCCTGCACCAGTCGATCGAGGCGAAGGAGGGCGTGAAGGTCCGCGAGGAGTACCAGACGCTCGCCACCATCACGCTGCAGAACTACTTCCGCCAGTACGAGAAGCTCTCGGGCATGACGGGCACGGCCCTCACCGAGGCCGCCGAGTTCGACAAGATCTACGAGCTCGGCGTGGTGCCCATCCGCACCAACAAGCCGCCGAAGCGCATCGACCAGCCCGACCTCGTCTACCGCACGGAGAAGGCGAAGTACGAGGCCGTCGTCGCCGACATCGAGGAGCGCCACCTCAAGGGCCAGCCGATCCTCGTCGGCACCGTCTCGGTCGAGAAGTCCGAGCTCTTGTCGTCGATGCTGAAGAAGCGCGGCATCCCGCACTCGGTCCTCAACGCGAAGTTCCACTCCGACGAGGCCAAGATCGTCGCCCAGGCGGGCCACAAGGGCGCCGTCACGGTCGCGACGAACATGGCCGGCCGCGGCACCGACATCATGCTCGGCGGCTCGGTCGAGTTCCTGGCCGACGCGGAGCTGCGCAAGAAGGGTCTCGACCCGGTCGAGGACAACGAGGCCTACGAGGCCGCGTGGCCCGAGACGCTCGAGCGCATCAAGAAGCAGGTCGCCGACGAGCACGACGAGGTCCGCGAGCTCGGCGGCCTCTACGTCATCGGCACCGAGCGCCACGAGTCGCGCCGCATCGACAACCAGCTGCGGGGTCGTTCCGGCCGTCAGGGCGACCCGGGCGAGTCGCGCTTCTACCTCTCCCTCGAGGACGAGCTCATGCGCCTGTTCAAGGCGGAGTGGGTCGACCGGGTGATGACCGTGATGCGCGTGCCCGACGACGTCCCGATCGAGGCCAAGCGCGTCACCAAGACGATCGCGAACGCCCAGGGCCAGGTCGAGGCGCAGAACTTCGAGTCCCGCAAGAACGTCCTGAAGTACGACGACGTGATGAGCCGCCAGCGCGAGGTCATCTACCGCGAGCGCCGCCAGGTGCTCGAGGGCGAGGACCTCTCCGAGCAGGTGCGCGGCTTCATCGAGGACACCGTCACCAGCTACGTCATGTCGGCCACGCAGGAGTACCCGGAGGACTGGGACCTCGAGGCGCTGTGGACCGCGCTGCGCCAGCTCTACCCCGTCTCGCTCGACGCGGACGAGCTCGTCGAGAAGGCCGGCGGTCGCGCGGGCATGAGCCGCGAGGACCTGGCGGCCGACCTGGCCAAGGACGCCCTGGCGGCGTACGACGCCCGCGAGGCCGAGGTGGGCGGCGAGGTCGTGCGCGAGCTCGAGCGGCGCGTCGTGCTGACCGTGCTCGACCGCAAGTGGCGCGAGCACCTCTACGAGATGGACTACCTGCGCGACGGCATCTACCTGCGCTCGTACTCGCAGCGCGACCCGCTGGTGGAGTACCAGCGCGAGGGCTACGACATGTTCGGCGCGATGATGGACGGCATCAAGGAGGAGGCCGTCGGCTACCTCTTCAACCTCGACGTCCAGGTCGAGGAGGCCCCGGCCGAGGCGCCCGCCGAGGCCGAGGCGGAGGTCGTCACCGACCCGGCCCTCGCCGGTGCGGTGGAGCTGACCAAGCGCCAGCCCATCATCCGGGCCAAGGGTCTCGAGCCGTCGCGCAAGCCGCAGGGCCTGACCTACACGGCCCCGTCGGAGGACGGCGAGGCCGTCATCCAGCGGGAGGCCGTGACGAAGGCGGACGACCCGTACGCCGACGCCGGTCGCAACGACCTGTGCCCCTGCGGCTCGGGCAAGAAGTACAAGCGCTGCCACGGCGCGCAGGGCGGCCCCACGGGGCTCACCGCCCGCGTCAACGGCTGACGCACCAGCACGCACACCGACGACGAGCGCCGGGTCCCCACGGGGGGCCCGGCGCTCGTCGCGTCCTGCGGCGCAACGGGTGGTCAGGCGAACTCGAGCGCCGTGCAGGTCCACCGCTCGTCGGCACGCTCGAAGCGGGCCGCGACGGCGCGGGAGCGACCGCCGTACCGCACGTGGGCGCACACCTCGGCGGTGCCGGGCCCGACGAACCCCACGTGGACGCTCAGCACGTGCGGGCGCACCGTGGAGCGGCTGCGGCCCGCGCCGTGGTGGACGCTGGCCCGCGCGACGAGCTGGCCGCGGCGCTCGAGGTCGAGGTAGACCGCCCGCGCGGTCCAGCGCAGCAGCTGGGTCGCCGGGCGGTCTCCGCCCGCGATCTCGACGGCGGCCTGCACGTAGCGGTGCGCCCAGCGCTCCAGGTCGCGGCGCGTGCGCAGGTCGGCGTCGCCGGGCATTCCCGCGCCGGGACGGGCGGCCGCGGGCGCCACGCCCGCCTCCCGGGGGCGTCGTCGCGGGGCGGCGGGCGGGTCCATCTCGGGCACCAGGTCGAGCGCCAGGGTGCCCTGCAGGCTGGCCCGCAGGGGTACGACGGGGCGCGGGCCCGGCAGGGCGGTCACGGTGCCGCGGCGACGTCGGGTCGGGTCGGTCATGGCGGTCCTCCTCAGGGCGCGCGGTGCGGGGTCGGGGCGGTGGGCAGCGCAGCGCTCAGGTCGAGCCGCTGGCCGGGCAGGATCAGGTCGGGGTCGTTCCCCACGACGCCGCGGTGGGCGGCGTGCAGGCGCACGACGGCGGCGGCGACGTCGGCGTCGCTGCTGCCGGGGGGCAGGTGTGCTGCGGCCAGGTCCCACAGTGTGTCGCCGGGGACGACCGTGTGGGCGCCGGTGGCCCGGGCCGGCCCCGGAGAGGTGGCGGGCGGCGGCACTGCCGGGGCAGCCGGGCCAGCCGGGCCAGCTGGGTCGGCCGGGGCAGCCGGGCCGGCTGGGTCGGTCGGGGCGCCGAGGGCGCCGGCG
>NZ_JAHWBL010000006.1:0-103969 GCF_029493445.1 Nocardioides sp. ChNu-99
CAATCGTCATGCTGCTTGTTATTGTTCGCGTCCACTGTCTGGTGTCTGAGACAACACACCATCCCGCTGCCCCCACACTTGACCGGTGGGGACGACATGCGGGGATTGTGTAAGTCAATAGAGTTACGGCGGTCATAGCGAGAGGGAAACACCCGGTCCCATTCCGAACCCGGAAGTTAAGCCTCTCAGCGCCGATGGTACTGCGACCGGGAGGTCGTGGGAGAGTAGGACGCCGCCGGACATCCTTTCGCCTAGGGCGACCCTCTTCGGAGGGTCGCCCTAGTGCTATTTCCCGACGTTCTTGACGGCTCGGTTCGACTCGCCGAGGACGGTCAGGGCGACGCAGGGCCGCGGGGTCGTCAGAACGCGCGCATGATGGCGCCGATGCTCGACTTCGGCTGGAAGGACGTCGCCTTCTCGGGGAGTCGGCGCCCGGCCGCGACGACGGCGTCCACGGCGTCGTACGTGAGAGCCGGCACGAGCACGACGGTGCGCTCCTCGGCTCCCCGTGCGGGCGACGTCAACCGCGCCAACGCCGCCTCGGCCGTGTGGTGGAACTCGACGCGGTGCGCGGGCACGTGGGGGAGGAGCTCGCGGTGGAGCACCTCGACGGGAGCGAAGGTGCTCGACTCGGGGATGGTGACGGCCCACGAGTCCTCACCCGTGGTGACGACGAGCGTCCGCTGGTCCAGCGCCACCACCGGGGAGGCGTCTCCCAGGTGCCGCAGGTCGCCGATCCCCCGCAGGCGCACCGCGTCCACCAGTGCCATGGCGTCCACGCCGTGCAGCACCCGGTGGATGGCGCCCAGGAACAGCGGGGTGTCCGACTGGTCGACCGCCATCACGAGGCCGCGGTCCCAGCCGGGCTCGGTCTCCTCGGCGTCGAGCAGCTGGTAGGCCGCGAGCCGGTGGTGCCCGTCGGCCACCAGCAGCCGTGCCTCGCGGAACGACGCCGCGAGGTCTGCGACGGCGGCCTCGTCGGTGACCGCCCAGAACCGGTGCCGCTGCCCGGCGCGGTCGACGTAGTCCGTCAGCGGCGCGGCCAGCGTGGCGTCGTCGACGCACGCGCGCGTGGCCGCACCCGCACGGTGGGCCAGCAGGATGGGGGCGGGGTTGACCCGCATGGCGTGCATGCGCGCGGCCAGCTCCTCGGCCTGGTGCCGGTCCACGTCCTCGTGGGGCACGATGCCGGGCCCGGCCAGGGTGGCCGCGGAGCGGTGCACGGCGGCCAGACCGACCACGGCCCGGACGGCCAGCCCCTGGCTGCTGTACTCATGGACGTAGAGGGCTGGGCGGTCGTCCTGCACGAGGTTGCCCAGGCGGCGCCACCGCTGGATGCGCTCGGGCACCGCCCGGTGGGGACGGGCCAGGAGGCGCGCGGACGCCGGGTCGCCGACCCGCGCCGGTGAGAGCCGCGTGGCGGCGAAGGGGTGCAGCTCGACGGGAGGACCGACCGCCGGGGCGATGGTCACGTCGTCGGGCTCCACCGAGGCATCGTAGGGTGCCGCGGCAACCCGACCGACGAAAGGGGCGACCCGTGCTGGCCACCACCGAGCGACCGCTGGGCGAGGCGCACGACCTTGTCATGCTCGACCTGGACGGCGTCGTGTACGTCGGCGGGGAGGGCGTACCGGGTGCGGCGACCCACCTGGCACACGTGCGCGAACGGGGCACCCGCCTCGCCTTCGTCACCAACAACGCCTCCCGCCCCCCGGGCGTCGTGGCGGCCCACCTGGCCGAGGTCGGCGTACCCGCCGAGGTAGCGGACGTCGTCACCTCCGCGCAGGCCGCGGCGATGCGCCTGCGTGCCCGCTGGGGTGCCGGGGCGCGCGTCGTCGCGCTCGGGGCGGCGGGCCTGCGCGAGGCCCTGGAGGAGGTCGGGCTGGTGCCCGTCGGGGCCGAGGACGAGGCGGTGGCCGTGGCGACCGGCTACGGGCCCGACGTCGTGTGGCGCGACCTCATGACGGTGGCCGTGCGGATCCGCGACGGGCTGCCCTGGACCGCGAGCAACACGGACGGCTCGATCCCGACCCCGCGCGGGCCCGCCCCCGGGCACGGCGTGCTCGTCGCCATGCTCCAGGGGTTCACCGGCGTCACCCCCGAAGTCGCCGGCAAGCCCTCGCCCCCGTTGCTGGAGACGACGATCGAGCGCTGCGGCGCCGAGCGGCCGTTGATGGTCGGCGACCGCCTCGACACCGACATCGACGGCGGGATCGCGGTCGACGTGCCGACGCTGCTGGTGATGACGGGCGTCTCCGGTCTGGCCGACCTCGCCACGTGCGCGGTGGGGCACCGGCCGTCGTACGTCGCCGCCGACCTGGGCGGTCTCCTCGAGCCGCAGCCCGCGGTCGAGGTGGTCGACGGCCGCGTCGACCTCGGGGCCTGGAGCGCCGCGGTGACCGACGGCCGCCTGCAGGTCGAGGGCCGCGGGGACGCGGCCGGCACGGCGTCGGACTGGTGGCGCGCCGCGGCGGTCGCCCTGTGGCACCACCTCGACGTCACCGGTGCGCCCGCGGACGTGGGCGCCGTCCACAGCCCGGGGCTGCCGCCGTACGACGGGGGAGCCGACAGGTAGCCTCGGCAGCATGTCCGACTCCCGTCCCGTGCCCCCGGTCGACCTCGACGACCGCGTCGGCCCGGTCGTCGTGGAGCCGACGGGCGACGCGGACGTCGACGCGGTCGTGGCCGAGCTCGCCGCCCTCGACGGCACGCCGGTCGTCGACCACGTCGCCGTGCTCGAGAGCGTCCACGCCGGGCTGCGCCGCGTGCTCGACGGCACGACGGCCGGGTGACCGCGCTCGATGCCTCCCCGCCGCCTGCGGCTCGACGCCGAGCTCGTGCGTCGCAGCCTCGCCCGCTCCCGTGAGCACGCCAGCACCCTCATCGCCGACGGTCGCGTGAGCGTCGCCGGCGCCGTCGCGACCAAGCCCGCCACCGGCGTGACCACCGACGTCGCGATCGTCGTGCGCGAAGACCCGGGCGGCCCGGAGTACGTGTCGCGCGGCGGTCACAAGCTGGTCGGCGCGCTCGACGCCTTCGGCCCCGCCGGCCTCCTCGTGGAGGGCCGCCGCTGCCTCGACGCCGGGGCCTCCACCGGCGGGTTCACCGACGTGCTGCTGCGCCGCGGCGCCGCCGAGGTGGTCGCGGTCGACGTGGGCTACGGGCAGCTCGCCTGGTCGGTGCGGCAGGACCCCCGGGTCGTGGTCCGCGACCGCACCAACATCCGCGAGCTCGACCTCACCGTCACCGACGGGCCCGTCGACCTCGTCGTCGGCGACCTGTCCTTCATCTCGCTCGTGCTCGTGCTCGAACCGCTCCTGGCGGTGACCGCACCCGACGGCGACCTCGCCCTCATGGTCAAGCCGCAGTTCGAGGTCGGCAAGGACCGCGTCGGCAAGGGCGGCGTCGTGCGCGACCTCGCCCTGCGCGCCGAGGCGGTCACGACCGTGGCCGACGCCGCGGCGGCCCGCGGCTGGGGCGCGCGCGCCGTCGCGACGAGCCCCCTGCCGGGCCCGTCGGGCAACGTGGAGTTCTTCCTGTGGCTGCGCCGCGGGCCCGCCGAGATCGACGCCAGCCACATCCTCGAGGAGGTCTCGCGGTGACCACCGACGTGCCCACGGACGTCCGCAGGGTCCTCCTGCTCACCCACACCGGCCGGGCCGGTGCCCGGGTGGTGGCCGAGGAGTTCTGCCGGGCGCTGCACGCGGGCGGGCTCGAGGTGCTCGTGCCGGCCGACGAGGCGCCCGACCTCGACCTCGACGCGGGCGCGGTGCGCGTCGTCCAGGACGGGGACCTCGCCGACGCCGGCCTCGAGCTCGCCGTCGTCATCGGCGGCGACGGCACCATCCTGCGGGCCGCCGAGCGCACCCGCGCGTCGGGGACGCCGCTGCTGGGGGTCAACCTGGGCCACGTCGGGTTCCTGGCCGAGGCCGAGCACGACGACGTGGCCTCGACCATCGAGGCGATCGTCGAGCGGCGCTACACCACCGAGGAGCGGCTGACCCTCGAGGTCACCGTGGTGGTGGGCGGTGAGGTCGTCGAGCGCACGTTCGCGCTCAACGAGGCCTCCGTCGAGAAGGCCGCGCGCGAGCGGATGCTCGAGCTGGTCCTGGAGATCGACGGGCGGCCGCTGTCGCGGTGGGGCTGCGACGGCGTCGTGCTCGCCACGCCGACGGGGTCCACGGCGTACAACTTCAGCGCGGGCGGGCCCGTCGTGTGGCCCGAGGTCGAGGCGCTGCTGATGGTGCCGATCTCGGCGCACGCCCTGTTCGCCCGCCCCATGGTGGTGGCCCCCACCTCCGTGCTGGCGGTCGAGATCGTCACGCCCGGGACCAGCGCCGGGGTCCTGTGGTGCGACGGGCGGCGCGCGGTCGACCTGCCCCAGGGGGCCCGCATCGAGGTCACCCGCGGGACGCGGCCCGTGCGGCTCGTGCGGCTGCACGCCTCGCCGTTCGCCGACCGTCTCGTCGCCAAGTTCGGCCTGCCCGTCGAGGGGTGGCGCGGCGCCGCCGAGCGCCGGCTGCGCGACCTCGCCGTCGACGCGGAGGCCACCGCCGCCGCGAGCACCCCCGTCGGCCCCGGCGGCGCCACCGCCGGCCCCGCGGACCCGACCCACCCGACCCACCCGACCCACCCGACCCACCCGACGGGAGAGCCCGGTGCTTGAGGAGATCCGCATCCGCTCGCTCGGGGTCATCGACTCCTCGACCCTGACCCTCGGCCCCGGTCTCACGGTGGTGACGGGTGAGACCGGCGCGGGCAAGACCATGGTCGTGACGGCCCTCGGCCTGCTGCTGGGCGGACGGGCCGACAGCGGGGCCGTGCGTTCGGGCTCCAAGGCCGCGCGGGTCGAGGGTGTCGTGCTGACCGGCGGGCTCGACGGGTTCGCCGCCGCGGTGGAGGAGACCGGCGGCGTCGTCGAGGACGACCGCGCCGTCCTCGCCCGCAACATCTCCGCCGAGGGTCGCAGCCGTGCGTACGCCGGCGGCGCCACCGTCCCCGTGGCCGTGCTGGGCGAGCTCGCCCAGCCGCTCGTCGCGGTGCACGGCCAGTCCGACCAGCACCGGCTGCTGCGGGCCGCTGCCCAGCGCGAGGCGCTCGACCGCTTCGGCGGCGCTCCCGTCGCCGAGGCGGCCGCGGCGTACCGGGAGCTGCACGACGCGCTCGTCACGACCGAGCGCGAGCTCGCCGACGTCGTCGCCTCGAGCCAGGAGCGGGCCCGCGAGGCCGAGCTGCTGCGCTTCGGGCTGGACCAGATCGCGGAGGTCGCGCCCGGTGCCGGCGAGGAGGACGAGCTGGCCGCGGAGGAGTCCCGCCTGGGGTACGCCGACGAGCTGCGCACGGCCGCCGAGACCGCCCGCGAGGCGCTGTCGAGCGAGGTGGGCGCCCCCGACGCGCTCGGCGCCATGGCGGCGGCCCGCAGCGCGCTCGACGGTGTCGCCGAGCACGACCCGGCCGCCGCGGCGCTCGCCCAGCGGCTCGCCGAGGTGGGCTACCTCCTCACCGACCTCGCGGGAGACGTCGCGTCGTACGCCACGGGCGTCGAGGTCGACCCCGCCCGGCTCGCCGCCGTCTCCGAGCGCCGCGCCGCGCTCATCGCCCTCACCCGCAAGTACGGCGACACCATTGCCGAGGTGCTCTCCTGGTCGGAGCGCTCCGCGCGCCGATTGACCGAGCTGGAGTCCGCCGACGACAGCATCGACGAGCTGCGCGCGCGGCGCCGCACGCTGCGGGACCAGCTGGCCGAGGTCGGATCCCGCCTCAGCACCGCCCGCACCGACGCCGCCGGCCGGCTCGCCGAGCGGGTCGAGGCCGAGCTGGGCCACCTCGCCATGCCGCACGCCCGCTTCCGGATCGACGTGCGCCAGCAGGAGGTCGACCCCGGCGCCGGTGACGGGGACGGCGCCGGGGACGGCACCGAGCGGGCGCCGCTGCGGGTGGGGGAGCGCGTGCTCCGCTTCGCCCGCCACGGCCTCGACGAGGTCGAGATGCTGCTGGCGGCCAACACCGGCGCCGACCCGCGCCCGTTGACCAAGGGCGCGTCGGGGGGTGAGCTGTCCCGGGTGATGCTGGCCCTGGAGGTCTCGCTGGCAGCGACGAGCCCGGTGCCGACCTTCGTGTTCGACGAGGTCGACGCGGGCGTCGGGGGCAAGGCGGGCATCGAGATCGGGCGCCGCCTCGCGGGTCTCGCCGTGCACAAGCAGGTGCTCGTGGTCACCCACCTGCCGCAGGTGGCGGCGTACGCGGACACCCACGTCCTCGTGCGCAAGGAGAGCGACGGCTCGGTGACCAGCTCGGGCCTGACGGTGCTCGACGAGGGGGCACGCGAGCAGGAGCTGTCGCGGATGCTGGCGGGCCTGGAGTCCTCCGACACCGCCGTGGCGCACGCCCGCGAGCTGCTGGCCAGCGCCGCGCGGGACCGCGCGGCAGCCGCCCGCGCCTGAGCCCCCGCCTGAGCCCCCGCCTGCGCGCCCGAGCGCCCGCCGGGGCGGCTCCGGGGCGGCTCCGGGGTTGCCCCGGGACGAGACCGAGGGCACCGCGACGCGCCCGTCCCGCTTGCCGCCCACGGGGCCCGGGCGCTGTCACCATGGACGGGTCATGAGACTGCGCACCCGATCCGACGGCCCCGACGTCCTCCCCGGCACCACCGGCACCGCACGCGTCGGACGACGCGTCTCGGCGCTGCTGCCCCGTCTGCGGAAGGGGGACGTCGCCGTCGTCGACCTCGTCGACATGGACAGCTCGACGGCCCAGTCGCTCGTCGACGTCGGCGTGGTCGCGGTGCTCAACCTGCAGTCGATGATCTCGGGCCGCTACCCCAACCGCGGGCCCCAGGTGCTGGTCGACGCGGGCGTGGTCGTCGTCGACGAGCTGGGCTCCGCCGGCGGCCTGCGCGACGGCGCCGTGGTCCGGGTGCACGAGGGCCGGGTGCACGTCGGGGACGTCGCCGAGGCCGTCGCGACGGGTCGCGTGGTCGACGCCGCGCTCGTCACCCGCCAGCTCGAGGCGGCCCGCGAGGGCCTCACCAGCCAGCTCGACACCTTCACCCACAACGCCAGCGAGTTCCTGCGCCGCGAGCAGGACCTCCTGCTCCACGGCCAGGGCGTGCCGCTGCCGGCGACGCCCATCGAGGGGCGCCCCGTGGTCGTCGTCGTCCGCGGCGAGGACAGCGCGGCGCAGCTCGACGGCCTGTCCCGTTTCCTGCGCGAGCAGCGCCCCGTCCTCGTCGGCGTCGACCGCGCCGCCGACGACCTCCTCGAGGCCGGGCGGCCCGCCGACGTCGTCGTGCTGAGCAGCGGCCTCGACGCCGCCCTGCCCACGACCAAGGCGCTCAAGGCCGCGACCGACGTCATCGCCGTCGTGCCCGAGGGCATCAGCCGCGAGGCCTCCGCGCAGCTCGACCGGCTCGGCGTGCGGCCCCGCAAGGTGCAGACCCAGGCCACGGCGGAGGACGTCGCCCTGCTCGTCGCCGATCGCCAGGAGGCCTCCGTCATCGTCGGCGTCGGCGTCGGCGCGACCCTCCACGACTTCCTCGACCGGCAGCGCGCCGGTCTCGCCAGCACCTACCTGACCCGGCTCAAGGTCGGCCCCCGCCTCGTGGACGCGGCCGCCGTGCCGACGCTCTACTCCGGCCGGGTGCGTCCGGTGCACCTGCTCCTCCTGGTGCTCGTGGGCCTGCTGGCCCTCGTCGCCGCCATCTCCGTGACGCCCGTGGGCCAGGAGTGGGGCGACGACCTCGCCGCCCGGGCCCGCGACCTCGTCGACTACATCCAAGGACTCTTCTCGTGATCACGTTCCGCCAGCACCTCGTCACCCTCGTCGCCGTCTTCGCCGCGCTGGCGGTGGGCGTCGTCCTCGGTGGGGGCCCGCTCTCGGAGGTCGGTCGCAACGAGCCCGCGGCGGCCCCGACCACCACGCGCTCCGACGACGGGCTGCGTGCGTCGTACGGCGACGAGTTCGCGGCCACCGCGGCGCCCGCGCTGTACGGCGAGCGGCTCGCGGGGCAGCAGGTCGCCCTGGTGACGCTGGCCGGGGCCGACCCCGAGGTCGTCGCGGGTGTCGTGGGCCAGGTCGAGGCCGCGGGCGCCCAGGTCGCGGCGCGCTACGACGGCCGTGAGCGCCTCACCCTGCCCGACGACCAGGGCATGGCGGACTCCCTGGCCACCCGCCTCGTCGAGGACCTCGACCTGGCCGAGACCGTGCCGAGCGACCTGCCCTCGCACGAGCGCGTGGGCCGGCTCATCGGCCGGGCCGTCGCGAGCACCGAGACCGAGGGCGAGGAGGCGGACGCCGCCGCGGGCACGATCCTCGAGGCGCTGCGCACCGGCGAGATGCTCGACGGGCCGGCGACGGCGCCGGGCCGCGTGCCGCTCGTGCTCGTCGTGCTCGGCGAGGACCGGGAGGACGCCGCGGCGAACGCGCTCGTGGCCGGCCTGACCGAGGGGCTCGCCGCGGCGGCCGTCGGCGAGGTCGTCGTGGGCACGACGGCGTCGGGCGAGGAGGGCACGCTGGCCCAGCTGCGCTCCGAGGTCGAGGGCGTGAGCACCGTCGACGGCGGCGAGACCACCGTGGGCCAGGTGTCCTCGGTGCTGGCCCTCGCGGCCGCCCTGGACGGCACCACGGGGGCGTTCGGGGCCTCCGGGGCCGACGGCGCCGTTCCCGTCGGCTGAGCACCGCCGGATCTCGGGTAGGGTGGAAGCCCGTGAAGCACTCGACGCCCACGAAGCACGTATTCGTCACCGGGGGCGTCGCCTCCTCCCTCGGCAAGGGGCTCACGGCCTCTAGCCTCGGCAACCTCCTGAAGGCCCGCGGGCTCACGGTCACGATGCAGAAGCTGGACCCGTACCTCAACGTGGACCCCGGCACGATGAACCCCTTCCAGCACGGTGAGGTCTTCGTCACCAACGACGGGGCCGAGACCGACCTCGACATCGGGCACTACGAGCGGTTCCTCGACACCGACCTCAACCAGATCGCGAACGTCACGACGGGGCAGGTCTACTCGACCGTCATCCAGCGGGAGCGGCGCGGCGACTACCTGGGCGACACGGTCCAGGTCATCCCGCACATCACGAACGAGATCAAGGACCGCATGCTCGCCATGGGCGGCGAGGGCGTCGACGTCGTGCTGCACGAGATCGGGGGCACGGTCGGCGACATCGAGTCGCAGCCGTTCCTCGAGTCGGCGCGCCAGGTGCGCCACGAGGTCGGCCGCGACAACTGCTTCTTCATCCACGTCTCGCTGGTGCCCTACATCGGCCCGTCGGGGGAGCTGAAGACCAAGCCCACGCAGCACTCGGTCGCCGCGCTGCGCTCGATCGGCATCCAGCCGGACGCCGTCGTGTGCCGCGCCGACCGCGACCTGCCGGTCTCCATCAAGCGCAAGATCGCGCTCATGTGCGACGTGGACGACGAGGCCGTCATCACCTGCGCCGACGCGCCGTCGATCTACGACATCCCGAAGGTGCTGCACCGCGAGGGCCTGGACGCCTACGTCGTGCGCCGCCTCGACCTGCCGTTCCGCGACGTCGACTGGTCGTCGTGGGACGACCTGCTGCGCCGCGTGCACCACCCGGCCGAGGAGGTCACGGTCGCCCTCGTCGGCAAGTACGTCGACCTGCCGGACGCCTACCTGTCCGTCGCCGAGGCGCTGCGCGCCGGCGGCTTCGCGCACGAGGCGAAGGTGCACCTGCGCTGGGTGCCCTCCGACGAGTGCGCCACGCCGGCCGGCGCCGCCCGCGCGCTGGAGGACGTCGACGCGATCTGCGTGCCCGGCGGCTTCGGCATCCGCGGCCTCGAGGGCAAGCTCGGCGCCCTGACGCACGCGCGGACCCACGGCGTACCGACGCTCGGGCTGTGCCTGGGCCTGCAGAGCATGGTCATCGAGTACGCGCGGAACGTGGCGGGCCTCGGCGCCGCCGACTCGACCGAGTTCGACCCCGCCACCCCCGAGCCGGTCATCGCGACCATGGCCGAGCAGGCGGCGTACGTCGAGGGGGCCGGCGACCTGGGCGGCACGATGCGGCTCGGGCTCTACCCGGCCGACCTCGCCGAGGGCTCGATCGTGCGCGAGGTCTACGGCACCGGGCGGGTGGAGGAGCGCCACCGCCACCGCTACGAGGTCAACAACGCCTACCGCGCTCGGCTGGAGGAGGCCGGTCTCGTGTTCTCCGGTCGCTCGCCCGACGACGAGCTCGTCGAGTTCGTCGAGCTGCCGCGCGAGGTGCACCCGTACTACGTCTCGACCCAGGCGCACCCCGAGCTGATGTCGCGCCCGACGCGGCCGCACCCGCTCTTCGCGGGCCTCGTGCGGGCGGCGCTCGTGCGCCAGCGCGAGCTGCTCATCCCGATCGACGGGGGCGAGTGACCCGGTGACCGACGAGCAGCGCGACCCCGGGGAGCTCCGCGACGAGCCCGCCGCCTGGCCGGTGGAGTCCAGCGAGGACCTCCACCGCGACGGGTGGGTCGTCGCGCTGCGGGCCGACCGGATCCGCCGCCCCGGCGCCGACGACGAGGCGCCGTTCCGGCGCATCGTGCTCGAGCACCCCGGCGCGGCGGTCGTCCTCGCGGTCGACGACGACGACCGCGTGCTGTGCCTGCGCCAGTACCGCCACGCCGCGCGGACGCGCTTCGTCGAGCTGCCCGCGGGCCTGCTCGACGTGGCGGGGGAGCCGGCGCTGGAGGTCGCGCGCCGCGAGCTGCGCGAGGAGGCGGCGTTCGAGGCGGAGCGCTGGACGCACCTCGTCACGACGTACCCCTCGCCCGGGATCAGCAGCGAGAAGGCCTCCATCTTCCTGGCCGAGGGCCTGCGGGCCACCGACCGCGGCGACTTCGTGCTCCAGCACGAGGAGGCCGACATGGAGATGCTGTGGGTGCCGTTCGCCGAGCTGCTCGACGGCGTGCTCGCGGGACGCATCACCGACGCCCCCGTGGTCATCGCCGTGCTCGTGCTGCACGCGCGGCGCGTCCGGGGCGTGACCGGCGAGCCGGAGCCGACGTCCTGAGCGGCCCGACCGGAATCGAGCGGGCGGTCGCGACCTACCTCGACCACCTCACGGTCGAGCGCGGGTCGGCCCGCAACACGCTGGTCTCCTACCGCCGCGACCTGCGCCGGTACGCCGCGCACCTCGCCGCCCGCGGCATCTCCACGCTCGACGCGGTCACGACGCCGGTGGTGGCCGACTTCCTCGTCGCGCTGCGCACCGGCGACGACGCCCACCCGCCGCTCGGCGCCAGCTCGGCGGCGCGCACACTCGTCGCCGTGCGCGGGTTCCACCGGTTCGCGCTGCGCGACGGGCTCGTCACCCACGACCCGGCCGCCGAGGTGAAGCCCCCGACGCCGACCAAGCGGCTGCCGAAGGCGCTGCCGCTGAGCGACGTCGAGGCCATCCTCGACGCCGCCGGCGCCGCGGGCACGACGCTCGCGCTCCGCGACCGCGCGCTGCTCGAGCTGCTCTACGGCACCGGCGCCCGCATCTCCGAGGCCGTCGGACTCGACGTGGACGACGTCGACCGCACCGAGGGCACCGTGTGGCTGCGGGGCAAGGGCGGCAAGGAGCGCGTCGTCCCCGTCGGCTCGTACGCGCTGGAGGCCCTCGACCGCTACCTGGTGCGCGCCCGGCCCGAGCTCGTCGCGACGGGCGGCGGCACGCCCGCGCTGTTCCTCAACGCCCGCGGCGGGCGCCTGTCGCGGCAGAGCGCGTGGACCGTGCTGGTGCGCTCCGCCGACCGCGCCGGCGTCCGGGCCGACGTCTCGCCGCACACGCTGCGTCACTCCTTCGCCACCCACCTGCTCGACGGCGGCGCCGACGTCCGCGTGGTGCAGGAGCTCCTGGGCCACGCCTCGGTGACCACGACGCAGATCTACACGCTCGTGACCGTCGACAACCTGCGCGAGGCCTTCGCCCTCGCGCACCCCCGCGCCCGGTGAGCCCGGTGAGCGCCGTGGGCCCCGTGCCCCCGGTGAAGGAGCCGCTGCTCGCCGTCGTCGACGCCGCGGGCCCCGACCCCGACGCGTTGTACGACGGGTTCACCGCCTGGGCGCAGGAGCGCGGCGTACCGCTCTACCCCCACCAGGACGAGGCCGTCCTCGAGCTGCTGGGCGGGGCCAACGTCGTGCTGGCCACGCCCACCGGGTCGGGCAAGTCGCTGGTCGCGGCCGCGGCGCACGCCGCCGCGCTCGCCCAGGACCGCGTCAGCTTCTACACCGCTCCGATCAAGGCGCTCGTCAGCGAGAAGTTCTTCGACCTCTGCGCGCTCTTCGGGGCCGAGAACGTCGGCATGCTCACCGGTGACGCCGCCGTCAACGCGGACGCGCCCATCATCTGCTGCACCGCCGAGATCCTGGCCAACCTCGCGCTGCGCGAGGGCGAGGGGGCCGACGTCGGCCTCGTGGTGATGGACGAGTTCCACTACTACGGCGAGCCCGACCGCGGGTGGGCCTGGCAGGTGCCGCTCCTGACGCTGCCGCACGCCCAGTTCCTGCTCATGTCGGCCACGCTGGGCGACACGACGGCGATCCGGGCGGACCTCACGCGTCGTACCGGGCGGGAGACCGCGCTCGTGGCGGACGCCCCGCGTCCCGTTCCCCTCGACTTCCGGTGGTCCCTGACGCCGGTGGCGGAGACGCTCGAGGAGCTGGTCTCCACGCGGCAGGCGCCGGTCTACGTCGTGCACTTCACCCAGGCCGCGGCCGTCGAGCACGCCGTGGGCCTCGTCGGCCCCGGCGGGCTGACGGTGCTGACGGGTCGGCGCGACGACGCGTGGAAGGAGCAGAAGGCCCGCATCGCGGCGCACCTGGCCGACTTCCGCTTCGGCGCCGGCTTCGGCAAGACGCTCTCGAAGCTGCTGCGCTCCGGGATCGGCGTGCACCACGCCGGGATGCTGCCGCGCTACCGGCGCCTCGTGGAGCAGCTGGCCCAGGAGGGGCTGCTCGCCGTCATCTGCGGCACCGACACCCTCGGCGTGGGCATCAACGTGCCGATCCGCACCGTCCTCTTCACGGGCCTCGCGAAGTTCGACGGCTCGCGCCAGCGCGTGCTGCGCACCCGCGAGTTCCTCCAGATCGCCGGGCGCGCCGGCCGGGCCGGGTTCGACACCATGGGGTACGTCGTGGTGCAGGCCCCCGAGCACGTCATCGAGAACGAGCGGGCCAAGGCCAAGGCCGAGGCGAGGAACGCCGCGATGAGCGAGGAGAAGCGCGCCAAGCGGAAGAGCAAGGCGCAGCTGCGCAAGCCGCCCGAGGGCACGATCGTGTGGTCGGAGCAGACCTTCGACAAGCTGGTCGCCGGCGCGCCCGAGCCGCTGGCCTCGCGGATGCGCATCACCAACGCGATCCTGCTCGCCGTCCTCGCCCGCCAGGAGGACGCGTTCCCGGTGCTCCGCCGGCTCCTGACGGACAACCACGAGGACCGGCGCAACCAGCTGCGCCTGGCCCGGCGCGCCCTGCGCCTGACCCGCAGCCTCCTGACCTCGGGGGTGGTGCGCCGCCTCGACGAGCCCGACGCGCACGGGCGCCGCTACGTGCTCACCGAGGCGCTGCCGGTCGACTTCGCCCTCAACCAGCCGCTGGCGCACTTCGCGCTGGCCGCGCTCGACGTGCTCGACCCGGAGTCCCCGACGTACACCCTCGACGTCGTCTCGACGATCGAGGCCGTGCTCGACCCGCCGCGCCAGGTGCTGATGGCGCAGCAGTTCGCGCTGCGCGGCGAGGCCGTCGCCGAGATGAAGGCCGACGGGATCGAGTACGAGGAGCGCATGGCGCTGCTCGAGCAGATCACCTGGCCGCAGCCGCTGCGCGAGCTGCTCGAGGGCGTCTACGAGGTCTACCGCACGGCTCACCCGTGGCTGCCGGAGGACGCGCTGTCGCCGAAGTCGGTGGTGCGCGAGATGTACGAGCAGGCGATGAGCTTCACCGACCTCGTCTCGCGCTACGGGCTCGCGCGCTCGGAGGGCGTGGTGCTGCGCTACCTCTCCGACGCCTACCGCACGCTGCGCAGCACGGTCCCGGCCGCCCACCGCACCGACGAGCTCGAGGACATCGTGGCGTGGCTGGGGGAGACCGTGCGCCAGACCGACTCCAGCCTCGTCGACGAGTGGGAGGCGCTGGGCTCGGACGACCCCGAGGCGGTACGGCGGGCCGCGGCCGAGCGCGCCGCCGGCGTGGCCCCGGTGCCCGGCGGCAGCCGCCCCCTCTCGGCGCAGCCCGCGCTGCGCGTGATGGTGCGCAACGCCGCGTTCGCCCGCGTGCTGCGCTTCGCGCGCGACGACCTCGACGGCCTCGTGCGGGCCGAGCGCCTCGCCGCGGACCGCGTGGAGCCGCCCCGGCAGGTGCTGGTGGGCCGCTCGGTGTGGGACGCGGCGCTGGAGGAGTACTTCGCCGAGCACGACGAGGTGCGCACCGGGGCCGATGCCCGCGGGCCCGCCCTGCTCGACGTCGTCGAGGACCGCGGCCCGGCGCCGGGCCACCCCGACGGCGAGGACGCGCCGGTCGTGCGGCTGCTGCGGGTCACGCAGGTGCTCGACGACCCGGCCGGTCACCACGACTGGATCATCGAGTCGGCGGTGGACCTCGACGCCACCGACGAGACCGGCGAGCTGCTGCTGCTCACCACGGCGGTGCGGCGGCGCTGACGCCGGGCGGGGGCGGCGGTAGAGTCGCCCGCGGGCCGAGTCGACTAGTCGACGGACCCGGGTCCCGGGCCCGGTGCGCCGCCCACCCGCAGCACAGGACCGCCCGCAGCACAGGACCGACCGTCCGCCACCGTGGAGGAGCCAGACCGCGTGACCGACCCCCTGCCGTTCGCCACCGACACCGCGACCGAGCGGCTCGGACCCACCGGCAGGCCGCTCCCGGTCTTCCCGGAGCCCCCGCCGGTCACCCACCACGGCAACGGCCGCGTCGTGGCGATGTGCAACCAGAAGGGCGGCGTCGGCAAGACGACGACCGCGATCAACCTGGGTGCCGCGCTCGCCGAGCTGGGCCGCACCGTGCTGCTCGTCGACTTCGACCCCCAGGGGTCGCTCTCGGTCGGCCTCGGTCTCAACCCGCACGAGATGGACCTGTCGGTCTACAACCTGCTGATGGAGCGCGACGTCACCATCGACGACGTCGTCGTGGAGACCGGCGTGCCGGGCATGGACCTGCTGCCCTCCAACATCGACCTGTCGGCCGCCGAGGTGCAGCTCGTGCACGAGGTGGCCCGCGAGCAGACCCTCGCGCGGGTGCTCGCACCCGCCGTCGAGCGGTACGACGTCGTGCTCATCGACTGCCAGCCCTCACTCGGCCTGCTGACCGTCAACGCCCTGACCGCCGCCGACGGCGTCATCGTGCCGTTGGAGTGCGAGTACTTCGCGCTGCGCGGCGTGGCCCTGCTGAAGACGACCATCGACAAGGTCGCGGAGCGGCTCAACCCGCGCCTGACGATCGACGGGGTGCTCGGCACCATGTACGACGGGCGCACTCTCCACGGCCGCGAGGTCATGGAGCGCCTGGTGCAGGCGTGGGGCGACACGGTCTTCCACACCGTCATCCGCCGCACCGTGAAGTTCTCCGACTCCACGGTCGCCGGCGAGCCCATCACCAGCTACGCCTCGAAGTCGACGGGGGCCGACTCCTACCGCCAGCTCGCGAAGGAGGTGCTCGCCCGGTGGCCCGGCGCGTGAGCCTGCCGCCGGCCGACGACCTCTTCCGCCCGACCGCGCCCGTCGCGGACGGCGACGCAGCGCCGGCGCCACCCGCCGTACCCGCCCCGGCGGACGGGTCGGCGAGCGCCTCGGCGCAGCCGGCGGGGGCGCGACGACCGAGCGGGCGCGTCAAGCACGACGAGAAGATGACGGTCTACGTGACCTCCGCCGAGCTGCTCGACATCGAGCAGGCGCGGCTGCGGCTGCGGGCCGAGCTGGGCACGGCGGTCGACCGGGGGCGGCTGGTCCGCGAGGCCGTCGCGCTGGCGCTGGCCGACCTGGAGGAGAACGGCGAGGCCAGCGCGCTCGCGCGGCGCCTGCGTGGCGAGGGATGACGCTCGCGGACCCCGAGCCCACCGCTGACGCGGCGCCGGCCTTCGCGGTCCGCCTCGACAACTTCGAGGGACCGTTCGACCTCCTGCTCAACCTCATCGCCAAGCACCGGCTCGACGTCACCGAGGTGGCCCTGTCGCGGGTGACGGACGAGTTCATCGCCCACGTCAAGGCCGGTGGCCCGGTCTGGGACCTGGAGCAGACGACGTCGTTCCTGCTCGTCGCGGCGACCCTGCTAGACCTCAAGACCACCCGCCTGCTGCCGTCGGCCGAGGTGGAGGACGAGGAGGACCTCGCGCTGCTGGAGGCCCGCGACCTGCTGTTCGCCCGGCTGCTGCAGTACAAGGCGTACCGCCAGGTCGCCGGGGTGCTCGAGCGTCGGCTGGCCGAGGAGTCCCTGCGCCACCCTCGTGCGGTCGGCCTCGACGAGCGGTTCGCGACGCTCCTGCCGGAGGTGCTCATCGGCATCGGGCTGGAGGAGTTCGCCCGCCTCGCGGCCCGGGCCTCGGCGCCCCGCGCCGCGCCGGAGGTGTCGCTGGCGCACATCCACGCCCCGGCGGTCAGCGTGCGGGAGCAGGCGGCGGTCGTCGTGGCGCGCCTGCGGCGCCAGGGCGCGCTGACGTTCCGCTCGCTGGTGGCCGACGCCCCCGACACCCTGACGACGGTGGCCCGCTTCCTCTCGCTGCTCGAGCTGTTCCGCGAGGGCGTCGTCGCCTTCGACCAGGCGGTCGCCCTCGGCGAGCTCACGGTGCGCTGGACCGGGGGCGAGACCACCGACGTCGAGATCACCGACGAGTTCGACGGCACCCCCGTGCCGGCCCAGGAGGACCGATGACCACCCAGCCCGACGGCCCGACCCCCGACGCCGGCCCCGACCCCGGCCTCGACCCCGCAGACCTGCACCCGGCGCTCGAGGCGGTGCTGATGGTCGCCGACCAGCCGCTGCCCGCGGTCGTGCTCGCCGCGGCGCTCCGGCGCTCCGTCGACGAGGTCGAGGCCGCGCTGCGCGACCTCGAGGCGGGGTACGCCGCGCAGCGGCGCGGCTTCGAGCTGCGCGCCGTCGCCGGGGGCTGGCGCTACTACACGCGCGAGGAGTTCGCGCCCGTGGTCGAGCGGTTCGTCCTCGAGGGGCAGTCGGCCCGCCTGACGCAGGCCGCGCTCGAGACGCTCGCGATCGTCGCCTACCAGCAGCCGGTGTCGCGGGCCCGCGTCTCGGCGGTGCGGGGCGTCAACGTGGACGGCGTCATGCGCACCCTGCTCGCCCGCGGCCTGGTCGAGGAGGCCGGGCAGGACGAGACGAGCGGCGCGCACCTGTACCGCACGACGTCGTACTTCCTCGAGCGCCTCGGCATCACCTCGCTCGACGAGCTGCCCGAGCTCGCGCCGTACCTGCCCGCGATGGACGACCTGGAGGAGCCCGGACGATGAGGGAGATCGAGACCGACGCCGAGGGCCTGGTGCGGCTGCAGAAGCTGCTCGCCCAGTCGGGGGTGGCGTCGCGCCGCCGCTGCGAGGAGCTGATGCTCGACGGCCTCGTCGAGGTCGACGGCGAGGTCGTCACCCGCCTCGGCACGAAGGTCGACCCGCGCACCGCGGTGATCCGCGTCGACGGCGAGCGGCTGCCGCCGATCTCCGACCACGTCTACCTCGTGCTCAACAAGCCCCGCGGCGTGGTCTCGACGATGAGCGACCCCGAGGGCCGCCGCACCCTGTCGGACCTCGTGGCGGACCGCCCCGAGCGGCTGTTCCACGTCGGGCGGCTCGACACCGACACCAGCGGGCTGATCCTGCTCACCAACGACGGCGACTTCGCGCAGCGGATGGCGCACCCGTCGTACGAGGTCGACAAGACCTACGTGGCCGAGGTGGACGGCGACGTCAGCCGCGAGACGCTGACCCGGCTGCGCGACGGCGTCGAGCTCGAGGACGGGCCGGTGACGCTCACCGGCGTCCGCCTCGTCGAGCGTGGCGCCGGCGGCGCGCGGGGCCGTTCCATCGTCGAGCTGGTGCTGCACGAGGGCCGCAACCGCATCGTGCGTCGCCTGCTCGACGAGGTGGGTCACCCGGTACGACGCCTGACCCGCACCCGCATCGGCCCCGTCGACCTGCGGGGCATGCGGAACGGGGAGCTGCGCGAGCTGACCCGCGAGGAGCTCGGCGCGCTGCTCGACAGCGCCCGGCTCTGACACCCGGCCCCGACCACCCGGCTCCGACCCCCGCGCCCGGGCAGTAGCCTGTGCCGGTGTCCGAGGCGCCCCCTGATCTCCCGCCGCCGGGGACCGCAGCGGCCCCCGGCACCGTCCTCGTCGTCGGAGCGGGGCTGATCGGCACCTCCGTCGCCCTGGCGCTGACGGCCGCCGGCCACGACGTCCTCGTCGCCGACGCGCAGCCGGAGAACGTCCGCACCGCCACGCAGCTCGGGGCCGGTCTCGACGCGGCCACCGTGCCCGACCCCGACGTGGCGCTCGTCGTCGTGGCGGTGCCCCCGGACGCCCTGGGCGCGGTGGTCACCGACCGGCTGCTGCGCCACCCCCGCGCGGTCGTCACCGACGTCGGCAGCATCAAGGACCAGCCGCTGCGCGAGGTGCTCGCGGGTCCGGCCGCCGGGGAGGTCGCCCGGTACGTCGGGTCGCACCCGATGGCGGGCAGCGAGCGGTCCGGCCCGCTCGCGGCCTCGTCCACCCTGTTCGAGGGCCGACCGTGGGCCATCACGCCGCACCCGGACGCGCCGCGGTCCGCGGTGGAGCTCGTGGAGGCCGTGGTGCGCACCTGCGGTGCCGTCGTCGTGTGGCTGACCCCGGCCGAGCACGACCGCGCGGTGGCCCGCACCTCGCACGTGCCGCACCTGCTCTCCGCGCTCGTGGCGGGGCGTCTGGCCGAGGCGCCGGAGCAGCACCTCGCGCTGGCCGGTCAGGGGGTGCGCGACGTGACGCGCGTCGCCGCCGGCGACCCCGCGCTCTACGGCCAGATCGTCGCCGGCAACGCGGACGCCGTGCTCGACCTGCTGACCGAGGTGCGGGCGGAGCTCGACCGCGTGATCGCCGCCGTGGGGGAGGGGGACCGGCACCAGCTGGGCGCCGTGCTCGAGCGCGGCGTCGCGGGCACCCGGGCCATCCCCGCCAAGCACGGCGGACCCCCGCGCCCCCTCCGCTCGGTCTGGGTCTCGGTCCCCGACGCCCCGGGAGCGCTGGCGCGCCTCTTCGCCGACGCGGTGGCCAGCGGCGTCAACATCGAGGACATCCGCATCGACCACGACCCGGGTCGCCCCACCGGTCTCGTCGAGCTCGTCGTGGACGCGACCCGGGCGGAGCACCTGCTGGCCTCGCTCGAGGAGCGGGCCTGGGTGACGCACCGGTAGGCTGCTCGCCCGTGAGCCCGACCGACACGCCCGTCCCGCCCGCCCCCGAGCACGAGCCGCAGCACGCCGGCGCGCCCCTCGTGGTCGCCGTCGACGGCACCTCGGGCTCGGGCAAGTCGAGCACCTCGCGGGGCGTGGCGGAGCGGCTCGGGCTGGCCTACCTCGACACCGGCGCGCAGTTCCGGGCCATCACCTGGTGGATGCTGCGTCGCGGCGTCGACGTGCACGACGCCGCCGCGGTCGCGGACCGGGCGACGGAGCCCCGGCTCGTCTCGGGCACCGACCCGGCGGCGCCCACGATCCAGGTCGACGGCGAGGACGTCTCGGCCCCGATCCGCACGCCCGAGGTCAACGGCGCGGTCAGCCCGGTCAGCGCGGTGCCCGAGGTGCGCACCCGCCTGCTGGAGCAGCAGCGCGCCATCATCGCCGAGACGCTCGCGTCCGGCCGCGGGATCGTGGTCGAGGGCCGCGACATCGGCTCCGTCGTGTGGCCGGACGCCCCCGTCAAGGTCTACCTCAGCGCCGACCCCTCCGCGCGCGCGTCGCGCCGCTCCCGCGAGGAGGGGGGCAGCGACGTCGCCGCCACCGAGCAGTCGCTGCTGGCCCGCGACGCGATCGACTCCGGCCGGGCGACGGCGCCCCTCGTGCTGGCCGACGGTGCCGTGGCGATCGACACGACGCCGTACACGCTCGACGAGGTCGTCGGGCAGGTGGTGGCGCTCGCCCGGGCGGTCGAGGCCCCCGCGTGACGTCGGCGCCGGCGTCCCCGGCGCGGTGGCCCGCCGACCGGGGTGACGGGCCCAGCGAGGTCCCCCGCAGCGACGGCGTGCCGCTGCCCCGCCGCTGGCTGCTCCACGGAGGTCGACCCGCGTCGCGCTGGCTGATCCGCCGCCGGTTCTCCGTGCGCCTGCACCACCCGGAGCGGGTGCCGCGGCGCGGCGGCGTGGTGCTGGCCGCCAACCACGTCGGCTGGGCCGACGGGCCGCTGCTGGCGATCTTCAGCCCCCGCCCGGCCCACGCGCTCACCAAGGTCGAGATGTTCACCGGCCCCTTGGGGGCGTTCCTGCGGACCTGCGGGCAGGTGCCGCTCGACCGGTTCCGCCCCGACCCCGCGGCGATCCGCACGTGCCTCGGCCTGCTGCGCGCGGGGCGCGTGGTGGGCGTCTTCCCCGAGGGCCGGCGCGGCCCGGGGGACCTGTCGCGCTTCCACCGCGGCCCGGCGTACCTCGCCCTGGTGACCGGGGCACCCGTCGTACCGGTCGTGATCCTGGGCACCCGCGAGCCCGGCGGGCGCAGCGGCGACCTGCCGCGACGTGGCGCCCACGTCGACCTCTACTACGGTGAGCCCCTACGGCTGCCGCGGCAGCCGTGGCCGCGCACGCGGGAACAGGTCGAGGAGGCCTCGTTGTTGCTGCGACGGTACATGCTGACCACCCTCGACGCCGCGCGCGCCGCGACCGGGCGCGACCTGCCCGGGCCGCTGCCGCCCGACGACCTGGAGGAGGACCCCTACGCGGGGCTCGTCCTCCTCGACCCCGGATCCCCACCAGGAGCACCATGACCGAGTACGACGACCAGCCCGCCGCCGCCGGGGACCTGCCCGGCGACCCCGACGGCGGACCGCTGCCCGTGCTGGCGGTGGTGGGACGGCCGAACGTCGGGAAGTCGACCCTGGTGAACCGCATCATCGGGCGTCGCGAGGCCGTCGTGGAGGACCGCCCCGGCGTGACCCGCGACCGCGTCTCCTACGACGCGCAGTGGAACGGCCGGGCCTTCACCGTCGTCGACACCGGCGGCTGGGACCCCGACGCCCGCGGCCTCGCCGAGCGGATCCGCGCCCAGGCCGAGATCGCCGTGTCGCTGGCCGACGCCGTGCTCTTCGTCGTCGACGCGACCGTGGGCATCACCGACGCCGACGAGGCGGTCGTGCGGGTGCTGCGCAAGGCCGACAAGCCCGTCGTGCTGGCCGCGAACAAGGTGGACGACCAGCGCACCGAGACCGAGGCCTACGGCCTGTGGAACCTGGGCCTGGGCGAGCCCCACCCGGTCTCCGCCATCCACGGCCGTGGGTCCGGCGACCTCCTCGACGCGATCCTCGACGTGCTGCCCGAGCCGCCCGAGTTCGTCGACGCCGTGCCCGGCGGCCCGCGCCGCATCGCCATCGTGGGCAAGCCCAACGTCGGCAAGTCGTCGCTGCTCAACAAGCTGGCGGGGGAGGAGCGCGTCGTCGTCGACGACGCCTCGGGCACCACGGTCGACCCGGTCGACGAGCTGGTCGAGCTGGGCGGGCGCACCTGGCGCTTCATCGACACCGCGGGCATCCGCAAGCGCGTGAAGGAGGCGTCGGGCCACGAGTACTACGCCTCGCTGCGCACCTCGACCGCCATCGACCGCGCGGAGGTGGCCGTGCTCGTCGTCGACGGCGGCGCCTCCATCTCCGAGCAGGACCTCCGCATCGTGCAGACGATCCGCGAGGCCGGCCGCGCCCTCGTCATCGCCTTCAACAAGTGGGACACGGTCGACGAGGAGCGGCGCTACTACCTCGACCGCGAGATCGAGCGCGAGCTCGTGCAGGTGCAGTGGGCCCCGCGCATCAACATCACGGCTCGCACGGGCTGGCACGTCGACCGGCTCGTGCCCGCCCTCGACCGGGCCATCGAGGGCTGGGAGACGCGGGTCGGCACGGGTGCGCTCAACGCGTTCCTCGGTCGCCTCGTCGCCGAGCACCCGCATCCGGTGCGCAGCGGCAAGCAGCCGAAGATCATGTTCGGCACGCAGCCCTCCACGGCGCCGCCGACGTTCATCCTCTTCACCTCCGGCAAGCTCGACGCGTCCTACGAGCGGTTCGTGGAGCGCCGGCTGCGCGAGGAGTACGGCTTCGTGGGCACGCCGATCGTCATCACCCAGCGCGTGCGGGAGAAGCGCAAGCGCTGACCGCGGGGCGGTCCCGGGCGCGGCGATCAGCTGACCGCGTCGCCCGCCGCACCCCGCACGCGCTCGAGCACGCGCATCGAGCCGAGCGCGTCGACCTCGGCGAAGTCGCCGGAGTCCAGGGCGCGGCAGTACACGTCGTACGGCGGCCGCCCCCCGTCCGCGGGGTCGGGGAACACGTCGTGGATGACGAGGGCGGCGCCCGGGGCGAGCCAGCGGGCCCAGCCGGTGTAGTCGGCGTGGGCGTGCACCTCGGCGTGGCCGCCGTCGACGAAGAGCATCGACAGCGGCGTGCGCCAGAGCGCGGCGACGGTGGTGGAGCGCCCGATGACGGGCACCACGAGGTCCTCGAGCCCGGCGCGCTCGATGGTGCGGCGGAAGACCGGCAGGGTGTCCATCAGGCCGGACTCGGCGTCGACGAGCGTCGCGTCGTGGTGCTCCCAGCCGGCCTGGTTCTCCTCCGAGCCGCGGTGGTGGTCGACGGTGACGACCGTGCCGCCGACCTCGCGGGCCGCCGCCCCCAGGTAGACGGCGGACTTCCCGCAGTAGGTCCCGACCTCCAGCACGACCCCGTGGGGCAGGCGCGCCCGGGCCCAGCGGTGCAGCAGCAGGCCCTCGTCGGGCGGCATGAAGCCCTTCGCCGCCAGGGCGTGCTCGAGCAGGTCGGCGGGCATCCCGGCGGACGACTCCGCGGGCGTCGCGGCGCTCATCGCTGCTCCTCCGCGAGCTCGGCGGGGGAGTCGCCGACGGGCCGGCCGCGCCACCCGTTCCAGTGCCAGTGCAGGTAGCGGTCGATGGCCCGCACCACGTGGGCGCTGCGGATCGACGGGAGGGTGTCGAACGCGTGCTGGGCGCCGGGCAGCTCGGCGTACACGACCGAGCGGCGCGAGACCGCCCGCAGCCGCTCGACCATGAGGCGGGCCTGCTGCACGTTGACGAGGCTGTCGGTGGTGCCGTGCAGCAGGAAGAAGTCCGGGGCGTCGGGGCCCACCCGCAGCAGCGGCGAGGCCGCCTCGAAGACCTCCGGCTCCTCGTCGAAGCGGCGCTGCAGGATGAACGGGCCGAGGAACCGGTCGCGCATCCGGATGGCGCGGGGCAGGCCGCTGGCGCCGGCGAAGTCGTAGACGCCGTAGTGCGGGACCGCGACGTCGACGTGGGTGTCGGCGTCCTCGAAGCCGGGCTGGAACGCGGGGTCGCCGGGGGTGAGCGCGGCCAGGGAGGCCAGGTGGCCGCCGGCCGAGCCGCCCGTGATGGCGAGGTACGACGGGTCGCCGCCGTAGGCGTCGATGTGCTCGCGCACCCAGGCGATGGCGCGCTTGACGTCGACGACGTGCGCCGGCCACGGGTCGCGCGGGGCGAGGCGGTAGTTGATCGACACGCACACCCAGCCCTTGCTGGCCATGTGCTGCATCAGCGGGATCGCCTGGTGCTCCTTGCTGCCGACGCGCCAGGCGCCGCCGTGCACCTGCAGCAGCACGGGCGCCCCGTCGGGGTGGACGGGCTGGCTCGGCCGGTAGACGTCGAGCATCGTGCGGCGCCCCGCGTCGGCGTACGCGATGTCCCGCTCGACGTGCACGCCCGGCGTGCGGATCCGGAACGGCACGGCGAGCTGCCGCCACGGCAGGGCGAGGTCGGACGGCGTGGGTGCGGCGTCGAGCTGCTCGACGTAGTCGACGCCGAGGGCCTCGACCAGCGCCCGCTCGGTGCTGCCCTTGACCCGCTGCGCCTGCACCACCATCGTGGTGAGCGCCGCGGCGTTGCCCGCGGCGAGCAGCAGGCCCGCCGTGCGCCGGCGGTCGCCCGGCACCGGCCGGTGCGTCGCGGCGTCGAGGGCGGTGAGCCCGAGCAGCTGGGGCGCGAGCTCGCTGGTGAGCCAGCCGGCGGCGAAGGCGTACATGCCGGAGCGCAGGCCGCGCGGCGGCCGGAACGCGTTCGCGGAGAGGGCGGCGAGGGCGAGCTGGCGGCGGAGGAGTCCCACGGGGGCGACTGTAGGACCCGCGTGGGCGCCCGGCGAGGGTGGGTTACCGACCGGTCACCTGCCGCCGGTGCGCGCCCGCGCGTGCCCGGGTCGGGGCCGGTGGGACGATGGTCCGGTGACGCAGACTCCAGGCCTCCCGCTCCGCGACGTCCCGCTCACGCACTTCCGCGACGTGCTCGGCACGTTCGCCACCGGCGTCGTGGTCGTCACCGCCCTCGACGAGGGCGAGCCCGTGGGGATGACGGTCCAGTCGTTCGCGAGCCTGTCGCTGCGCCCGCCGCTCGTGCTGTTCTGCCCGGCCCGCACGTCGCGCACGTGGCCGCGCGTGCGCCGCGCCGGGAGCTTCTGCGCGAACGTGCTGGCCGAGGACCAGGCGGGGGTCGCCACGGCGATGGCCTCGGGCGCCGGGGAGCGGTTCGCCGGTCTCGCCTGGGAGCCCGGCCACGGGGGAGCGCCGCGTCTCGTCGGCGCACTGGCCCACGTCGAGGCGACCGTGCAGGCCGTCCACGCGGGGGGCGACCACGACGTCGTCGTCGGCCGGGTACGGCGGGTCGCCCGCAGCACGGCGGGCACCGGTCCGCTGCTCTACCACGAGGGCCGCTACGCCCGGGTGCTGGGCGAGGAAGCGGTCGCGCCCGGCCCCCGTCGCTGAGACGGGGACCGGGCGCGGGGTCCTGCTGGCGGCTGTACCCGGGTGCTGCCGGGGGCTCAGGCCGCCTTCGCCGCGGAGGCCTCGAGCGGGTCCTCGCCGATGACGTCGCCGCGGGGCGCGTCGTACCGCGCCTGGTCGAGGATGCCCTCCCGCTTGGCCACGATCGTGGGCACGAGCGCCTGGCCGGCGACGTTCGTCGCGGTGCGGATCATGTCGAGGATCGGGTCGATGGCGAGCAGCAGGGCGACGCCCTCGACGGGCAGGCCGAGCGTCGACAGGGTCAGCGTCAGCATGACGACGGCGCCGGTGAGGCCGGCGGTGGCCGCCGATCCGATCACGGACACGAACGCGATGAGCAGGTAGTCCTGGATGCCGAGCTCGATGCCGAAGATCTGCGCGACCGTGATGGCGGCCAGCGCGGGGTAGATGGCGGCGCAGCCGTCCATCTTCGTGGTGGCGCCGAACGGCACGGCGAAGGACGCGTACTCCTCGGGCACGCCCAGGTTGCGCACCGTCACGCGCTGGGTCAGCGGCATGGTGCCGACCGACGAGCGGGAGACGAACGCGAGCTGGATGGCGGGCCAGGCGCCGGAGAAGTACTTGGTGGGGGACAGGCCGTGCAGCTTCGCGAGCAGCGGGTAGACGCCGAAGAGCACGATGGCGCAGCCGACGTAGACGTCGATGGTGAAGACCGCGAGCGGGCCGAGCAGGTCCCAGCCGTAGGAGGCCACGGCGGCACCGATGAGGCCCAGCGTGCCGAGCGGCGCGAGGCGGATGATCCACCACAGGATCTGCTGGATCACGGCGAGGAACGAGCGCATGACGCCGAGGAACGGCTCCGCCTTGTCGCCGGCCTTCAGCGCGGCCGCACCGACGGCGAGGGCGACGACGACGATCTGGAGCACGCTGAAGCTGATGCCGCTCTCCGACGACGAGATGCCGAGGAAGTTGGCCGGCACGAGGCCCGTGATGAAGTCCAGCCAGGAGCCCGTGGACCCCTCGTACGACGCGTCCGTCGGCGCCACGTCGGCCGCGCCGCCGGGGTTGGTGAGCAGGCCCAGGGTGATGCCGATGGCCACCGCGATGAGCGAGGTGATCATGAACCACAGCAGCGTCTGCGCGGCGAGCCGCGCGGCGTTCGCGACCTGGCGCAGGTTGGCGATGCTCACCACGATCGCGACGAACACCAGCGGCGGCACGACGGCCTTGAGCAGGCCGATGAACACGTCGCCGACGGTCTGCAGGGTGGTCGTGAGCCAGTCGACCTCGCCCACGCGGGCCACGAGGCCCAGCGCCACGCCGAGCACGAGGGCGAGCACGATCTGCGCCCAGAACGGCGTCCGGAGGAGGGCGGGCCGCGGACGGGAGGTCCGCTGCGTCGAGTCGGGCGTCAAGTCGGGCACGGGAGGTGCTGCCTTTCCGAGAGGCCCGGGTCGGGCCGCGACGGACGCGCCCGGGGGCGGCGCGCCGCCCGCGGGGTCCCGCGGGCACGAGAGGCCACAACGGCGCCCGTCGCCCGCCTATTCCAGCCGACCTACTGCTGTTCAAGCTATCCGACTTGCTGCTCGTCGCGGAGCAGCGCGAGGGTCGCCCGCTCGAGCGCTGCCTGCCGCTCGTCGACCGTCGCGAACTCCCGGCCGACGACGTCGCCGATCGTGCGTCCCTCCTCGTAGGCGCTGACGACGCGGGGGTCGACGTAGGAGGAGCGGGCCAGTGTCGGGGTGTTGCCGAGGAACGACGAGACCTCCTTCATGGCGCCGCTCACGGCCCGCTTGCGCGAGGCCGCGGTCTCGCCCGGCTCGTCGGTGGCGGCCAGGGCGGCCGCGGCGAGCACGGTGGCGTGCCAGGTGCGGAAGTCCTTCGCCGTGGCGTCGATGCCGGTCGTCTCCCGCACGTACTCGTTGACCAGCGGGGGGAGCACGGAGCGCCAGCGCCGCACCTCCTTGAAGGCCAGCAGCCGCGGGTCGTCACCGCGGCGACGGCGCATGATGCCGAGCGCCTCGACGACCACCACGTCGTCGATCTCGATGCGGTGGTCGACGCCCGACTTGCCGGTGAACGCGAAGACCAGCACGCCGCCGCGCCGGCGCACGTGGCGACGCTCCAGCGTGGTCAGGCCGAAGCTGCCGTTCGTGTCGGCGTACACGTCGTTGCCGATGCGGAAGTAGCCGAGGTCCAGCAGCCGCACCGCGGTCGCCGCGGCGCGCTCCTGGGGCATCCCGTCGAGCCCGAGGTGGCCCAGCACGCTCTGCCGGGCGCGCTCCAGCGAGGTGCCGAAGTCGACCATCCGGTCGAACGTCGCGGCGTCGCGCTGCTCGCGCCAGACGGGGTGGTAGAGGTACTGCCGCCGGCCTGCGTCGTCGGTGCCGACCGCCTGGAGGTGGCCGTTCGGGTACGGCTTGATCCAGACGTCGCGCCACGCCGGGGGGATGACCAGCGCCTCGACGCGCTCCCGCTCCGCGGGCCCCAGACGCTGCCCGTGCTCGTCGAGGTAGGTGAACCCGCGCCCCACCCGCCGCCGGGTCCACCCCGGCTGCTCCGGCGACGTCCTGCGCAGGCGCGGCATGGAGCGAGCCTAGTCAGCCGGGCCAGCGGCGCCCGACCCTCGCGGACGTCATCCCGACCGAGGTACCCGGCGCCCCCTCTGCATGACGTCCGGCGGTCAGCTCAGCCGCGTCCCGCACCAGGGGCAGTGCTCGATGGCGATGCCGCTGCTCCCGCCGTCGTGGATGGGCAACCGGAACCCACCACCGGTCGCCATGACGACGACGTCCGGGCAGTCTTGCGGGTCCTCGTGCACGTCGCACCGGTGGGCGAGCTGGTACGCCATGGTGTCGCAGCAGCGAGGAATCGAGCCGGCTCCCGCAGCGGCGGCGTCCGAGGTCGGCCGCTCGGCCCGCCGGAACGGGACCCTCACCAGCCCCGCTCGCGCCACTCGGCGAGGTGGGGCCGCTCGGCGCCCAGGGTCGAGTCGTCGCCGTGGCCGGGGTAGAACCACGTGCTGTCCGGCAGCGTCCCGAACACCTTGGTCTCGACCTCGTCGATCAGCTGCGCGAACGCGGCCTCGTCGCCGAACGTGTTCCCGACGCCGCCGGGGAAGAGCGAGTCGCCCGTCCACAGGTGCGGCGCGCCGGAGCCGTCGTCGTACGTGAGCGCGACCGAGCCCGGGGTGTGGCCCGCCAGCGCGATGACGCCGAGCTCGACGTCGCCGAAGCGCACGCGGTCGCCGTGCTCCAGCGCCCGGGTCACGGGGACGCCCGTCTGCTCGGTGACGGCGGCTGCGTCGGGGGCGCCGACGAGGGTGGGGGCGCCGGTGGCGCTGACGACCTCGGCGAGGGCGCGGTGGTGGTCCCAGTGCTGGTGGGTGGTGACGACGGCCTCGAGCCCGCCCTCGCCGACCAGGCGGAGCAGCACGCGCGCGTCGTCGGCGGCGTCCACGAGCAGCTGCGCCCCGGTGCTGCGGCAGCGCAGCAGGTAGGCGTTGTTCGCCATCGTCGCATCGACGGCGACCTTGGTGACGACGAGCCCGGGGAGCTCGCGGACGGCGGGCTCCCCGCCCGGGACGACGTGGCCGGTGTAGGTCATGGGCCGATGCTAGGCCGCCGGGCTGGTGGCACGGCGGGCGCTCGACCGGGCCCGTGCGGCCCGCTTGCCCCGGGGTGACAACCTGGCGGGTGCGCGTCGGCTTGCAGATCCGTGCCCGATGTCGAAAACTTGTTCGACGCGACGACGGTGCCGATCCCTGGCGCCCGTCCCCACCGAGCAGAAGGACCACCGTGGCCGACCAGCTGATCATCCGAGGCGCTCGCGAGCACAACCTCAAGGACGTCTCGGTCGACCTGCCGCGCGACAGCCTCATCGTCTTCACGGGCCTGTCGGGCTCCGGCAAGTCGAGCCTGGCGTTCGACACGATCTTCGCGGAGGGCCAGCGCCGCTACGTCGAGTCGCTCTCGGCGTACGCCCGGCAGTTCCTGGGGCAGATGGACAAGCCGGACGTGGACTTCATCGAGGGCCTCTCCCCGGCGGTGTCGATCGACCAGAAGTCGACGTCGCGCAACCCGCGCTCGACGGTCGGCACCATCACGGAGGTCTACGACTACCTCCGCCTGCTGTACGCGCGGGCCGGCACGCCGCACTGCCCCGTCTGCGGCGCCGTCATCGAGCGCCAGACGCCGCAGCAGATCGTCGACCGCGTCCTGACCCTGGAGGAGGGGCGCCGCTTCCAGGTGCTCGCGCCCGTCGTGCGCGGCCGCAAGGGCGAGTACCTCGAGCTCTACCGCCAGCTGACGACGCAGGGCTTCTCGCGCGCCCGCACCAACGGCGTGACGCACGCCCTCGACACGCCCCCGACGCTCGACAAGCAGAAGAAGCACACGATCGAGGTCGTGGTCGACCGCCTGGCGGTGAAGGCGTCGTCGAAGCAGCGGCTCACCGACTCGGTCGAGACCGCGCTCGGCCTCGCGGGCGGTCTCGTCATCCTCGACTTCGTCGACCTGCCCGACGACGACCCCGACCGCGAGCTGCGCTTCTCCGAGAAGCTGGCGTGCCCCAACGAGCACCCGCTCGAGGTGGACGAGCTCGAGCCGCGCTCGTTCTCCTTCAACGCCCCCTACGGCGCGTGCCCCGAGTGCTCCGGCCTCGGCGTGCGGATGGAGGTGGACGCCGAGCTCGTGGTGCCCGACCCGACGGCGACGCTGGGCGAGGGCGCGCTCGCGCCGTGGACCGGCGCGCACGTGGCCGACTACTTCCTGCGGCTGCTCGCCGCGCTCGGCGACGAGCTCGGCTTCGACCTCAACACCCCGTGGGACGAGCTGCCGGCCAAGACCCGCGGCACCATCCTCGACGGTCGCGCGACCAAGGTGCACGTGCGCCACCGCAACCGCTACGGCCGCGAGCGGGCCTACCACGCCGACTTCGAGGGCGTGCGGGCGTACGTCGAGCGCCGGCACCGCGAGGCGGAGTCCGACACGAGCCGCGAGCGGTTCGAGGGCTTCATGCGCGAGGTGCCCTGCCCCACGTGCAAGGGCGCCCGGCTCAAGCCCGTCGTGCTCAGCGTGACCGTCGGCGAGCGCAACATCGCCGAGGTCTGCGCGATGCCGCTCAACGAGGCGTCGGAGTTCCTCGACGGGCTCGAGCTGTCGTCGCGTCAGCGCCAGATCGCGGCCAACGTGCTCAAGGAGATCCAGGAGCGGCTGCGCTTCCTGCTCGACGTCGGCCTCGACTACCTGAGCCTCGACCGGCCCTCGGGCTCCCTGTCGGGCGGCGAGGCGCAGCGGATCCGGCTCGCGACGCAGATCGGCGCCGGCCTCGTCGGCGTGCTCTACGTGCTCGACGAGCCGTCGATCGGCCTGCACCAGCGCGACAACCAGCGGCTCATCGAGACGCTGCTGCGGCTCAAGAGCCTCGGCAACACCCTCATCGTCGTCGAGCACGACGAGGACACGATCCGCGTCGCCGACTGGGTCGTCGACGTCGGGCCGGGCGCCGGCGAGCACGGCGGCCAGGTCGTGCACTCGGGCAGCGTCGCCGACCTCTACGCGCACCCCGACTCGATCACGGGGCAGTACCTCTCGGGCCGCCGCGAGATCCCCGTCCCGGCCGTGCGCCGACCGCTGACGAAGGGCCGCGAGCTGACGGTCGTCGACGCGCGGGAGAACAACCTGCACGGCATCGACGTGACCTTCCCGCTCGGGGTCTTCGTCGCGGTCACCGGCGTCTCCGGCTCGGGCAAGTCGACGCTCGTGAACGACATCCTCTACGCCTCGCTGGCCAAGCAGATCTACAACGCCAAGGCCGTGCCCGGCCGGCACCGCAAGATCACCGGCACGGAGCACGTCGACAAGGTGATCCACGTCGACCAGTCGCCGATCGGGCGCACCCCGCGGTCCAACCCCGCGACGTACACGGGGGTGTTCGACCACGTCCGCAAGCTCTTCGCGCAGACGCCCGAGGCCAAGGTGCGCGGCTACCTGCCCGGCCGCTTCTCGTTCAACGTCAAGGGCGGGCGCTGCGAGGCCTGCGCCGGAGACGGCACGCTGAAGATCGAGATGAACTTCCTGCCGGACGTCTACGTCCCGTGCGAGGTGTGCCACGGCGCGCGCTACAACCGCGAGACGCTCGAGGTGCACTACAAGGGCAAGACCATCGCCGAGGTGCTCGACATGCCGATCGAGGAGGCGGTCGAGTTCTTCGCCGCCGTCCCGGTCATCCACCGGCACCTGTCCACCCTCATGGAGGTCGGTCTGGGCTACGTGCGCCTCGGTCAGCCGGGCACGACCCTGTCCGGCGGCGAGGCGCAGCGCGTCAAGCTCGCCACCGAGCTGCAGCGCCGCTCGACCGGTCGCACGATCTACGTGCTCGACGAGCCGACGACGGGTCTGCACTTCGAGGACATCCGCCGCCTGCTCGACGTGCTCGGCCGCCTGGTCGACCAGGGCAACACGGTGCTCGTCATCGAGCACAACCTGGACGTCATCAAGACCTCGGACTGGGTCGTCGACATGGGCCCCGAGGGCGGCTCGCGCGGCGGCACGGTCGTCGCCAGCGGCACGCCCGAGGACGTCGCGGCCGTGCCCGAGAGCCACACCGGCCGCTTCCTCGCGCCGTTGCTCGAGGGCCGGGCCGCGAGCGCCCAGCCCCCGCGCGACCCGGCGCCCGAGCCGCTGCGCGGCAAGGGTGCGGTGAAGGCCGCGGCGAAGGCGGCCGCGGCCGCCGACCAGGCCGAGAAGGCTGCGGCGAGGAAGACCCCGGCGAAGAAGGCCCCGGCGAAGAAGGCCCCGGCGAAGAAGGCCCCGGCGAAGAAGGCGACGGCGAGGAAGACCCCGGCGGGGAAGACCCCGGCGGGGAAGACCCCGGCCACCGCGGGCGCCCGGAGCCGGGCGTGAGCCCCCGGGACCGGTCGTCCGGTACGCCGGCGCTCGGCCGCCGCGGGTTCGTGCGGGTCGCGGCGGGCAGCGCCGCCGGTGCGCCGCTGCTCGCGGCGTGCGGCGGCGAGACGGAGGTGTCCGCGCCCGACGGCGCCCCGGGCGAGGTCATCGTGGCGGCGGCCGACGTACCGGTGGGTGGCGGCGTGATCGTCGACGACCCGGCGGTGGTGGTGACGCAGCCGCAGGCGGGCACATTCAAGGCGTTCTCGTCGATCTGCACCCACCAGAGCTGCAGGGTCACCCAGGTCGAGGACCGCGCGATCGTGTGCCAGTGCCACCGCAGCCTCTTCTCGATCGACGACGGCGCGGTGCTCGACGGGCCGGCGGAGGAGCCGCTGCCCGAGGTGGCGGTCGCCGTCGACGGCACCGACGTCACGTTCGCGTGAGGGGGCCGCGGCCGTGGCCGATCCGCTGACCTACCGCCCGAAGCCGGGGGAGATCCCCACGCAGCCGGGCGTCTACCGGTTCCGCGACGCCCAGCGCCGGGTGATCTACGTCGGCAAGGCGAAGAGCCTGCGGGCGCGGCTGTCGTCGTACTTCCAGGACATCTCGGCGCTGCACCCGCGCACCGCGACGATGGTGACCACGGCGGCGAGCGTCGAGTGGACGGTGGTGGGCACCGAGGTCGAGGCGCTGCAGCTGGAGTACTCCTGGATCAAGGAGTTCGACCCGCGCTTCAACGTGAAGTACCGCGACGACAAGTCGTACCCGTGGCTGGCCGTCACGGTCTCCGAGGAGTTCCCGCGCGTCATGGTCGGCCGGGGCGCGAAGCGGAAGGGCACGCGCTACTTCGGGCCCTACAGCCACGCGTGGGCCATCCGGGACACCGTCGACACGCTGCTGCGCGTCTTCCCGATGCGCTCGTGCAGCAACGGGGTGTTCAAGCGCTCGCAGCAGGTGGGGCGCCCCTGCCTGCTGGGCTACATCGACAAGTGCGCCGCGCCGTGCGTCGGCAACGTCAGCGCGGAGGAGCACCGCGCGATCGTCGACGACTTCTGCGCGTTCATGGCGGGGCAGACGGCGGCGTTCACCAAGCGCATCCACCGCGAGATGCTCGCCGCCAGCGACGCCCTCGACTTCGAGCGGGCCGCCCGGCTGCGCGACGACCTGGGCGCGCTGGAGCGGGCCCTGGAGAAGCAGGCCGTCGTGCTCGGCGACGGCACGGACGCCGACGTCATCGCCCTGGCCGCCGACCCGCTCGAGGTGGGCGTGCAGGTCTTCCACGTGCGGGGCGGACGCATCCGCGGCCAGCGCGGGTGGGTCGCCGACCGCACCGACGAGGGCGGCACCCCCGAGCTCGTGGAGGGCTTCCTCCTGCAGCTGTACGGCGGGGAGGCCGGCGACGCGATCCCCCGCGAGGTGCTGGTGCCCGAGCTGCCGAGCGACGTCGCCACCGTGGAGCAGCTGCTGGGCGAGCTGCGCGGCGGCAAGGTGCAGGTCCGCGTCCCGCAGCGCGGCGACAAGCGCGCCCTGCAGCAGACCGTCGAGCGCAACGCGCAGCAGGCGCTCGCCCTGCACAAGACGAAGCGCGCCAGCGACCTCACGACCCGGAACCGGGCGCTGGAGGAGATCCAGGCCGCGCTGGACCTCGACGACGTGCCGCTGCGCATCGAGTGCTACGACGTGTCCAACCTGCAGGGCACCGAGGTCGTGGCGTCGATGGTGGTGTTCGAGGACGGGCTGGCCCGCAAGGGCGAGTACCGCCGCTTCGTCGTCAAGGGCGTCGAGGGCCAGAACGACGTCGCCTCCATGCACGAGGTGATCACGCGCCGGTTCCGCCGGCTGCTCGACGAGCAGGCCCGCTCCGAGCTGCGGCCCGGCGACGACACGACGGGCCCCATGCTGGTCGACCCCGACACGGGGCGACCGCGCAAGTTCGCCTACGCCCCGGGGCTCGTCGTCGTCGACGGCGGTCCGCCGCAGGTAGCGGCCGCGCAGCGGGCGCTCGACGAGCTCGGGATCGACGACGTGCCGATCGTCGGCCTGGCCAAGCGCCTCGAGGAGGTGTGGGTGCCGGGGGAGGAGGACCCGGTGATCCTGCCGCGCACCTCGGAGGGCCTCTACCTGCTGCAGCGCATCCGCGACGAGGCCCACCGGTTCGCGATCAACCACCACCGCTCGCGGCGCTCCAAGTCGATGGTCGAGAGCGTGCTCGACGACGTGCCCGGGCTCGGCGAGGTGCGCCGCCGCAGCGTGATCAAGCACTTCGGCTCGCTGCGCAAGCTGCGCCAGGCCGAGGTCGAGGAGATCGCCATGGTCCCCGGTGTGGGGCCGTCGACGGCGGCGGCGATCAAGGACGCGCTGGCGGCCGACGACGCGCAGCGGCGCGCGCGGGGCCAGAATGTGCGGATCAACACCGCCACCGGTGAGATCGAGGAGGACTGAGTGGACGAGCCCGTCCCGTCGAGCACCGCCCCCGCCCCAGCCGCCACGACCGCGGGTCAGCTCGTGGTCGTGACCGGCATGACCGGCGCCGGGCGCAGCACCGCGGCGAAGGAGCTGGAGGACCTGGGCTTCTACGTGGTCGACAACCTGCCGCCGGCGCTGCTGCGCGACGTCGTGCGTCTCGTCGACGAGAGCAAGGGGCCCCAGCAGCCCATCGCCGTCGTGGTCGACGTGCGCTCGGGGTCGTTCTTCGACAGCCTGCAGGTCAACCTCGCCCAGGGGGCCACGGGCCGGCACGCGACGCTCGTGTTCCTCGAGGCCACCGACGAGGTGCTGGTACGCCGGCAGGAGGCCGCCCGGCGCCCGCACCCGCTCCAGGGTGGCGGGCGCCTGCTCGACGGGCTGCAGCGTGAGCGCGCGGTCCTGGCCCAGCTGCGCTCGACCGCCGACCTCGTCATCGACACGAGCAACCTCAACGTGCACCAGCTGACGAAGCGGGTCGCGCACGCGTTCGGCACGCCCGACACGACCCGGCTCAAGGTGCGGGTCGTGAGCTTCGGCTTCAAGTACGGCATCCCGGTCGACGCCGACTACGTCGCCGACATGCGGTTCCTGCCGAACCCCCACTGGGTGCCCGAGCTGCGCCCGCTCACGGGGCAGGACCCCGACGTGGCGACGTACGTGAAGGAGCGACCCGGGGCGGAGCTGTTCCTCGAGCAGTTCGTCCCCCTGCTGCAGACCGTCGCCGAGGGCTACCTGGCCGAGGGCAAGCGGTTCATGACCGTCGCCGTCGGGTGCACCGGCGGCAAGCACCGCAGCGTCGCGATGTCGGAGGAGATCGCCGCGCGGCTGCGCGAGCACGGCTACGAGGTCCGGGCGACCCACCGCGACCTCGGACGCGAGTGAGCTCGTTCACCGACGCGGCCGCCGCACTGGGTCCGACCGGCCCCCTGGGGCCGCGGACGGTCCCGCTGCCCGCCACCCGCGTCGTCGCCCTCGGCGGGGGCCACGGCCTGCACGCGTCGCTGGCCGCGCTGCGCCGCGTCGTCGGCGACCTGACGGCGGTCGTGACGGTGGCCGACAACGGCGGGTCGTCGGGGCGGCTGCGGGGCGAGTTCGGTGTGCTGCCGCCCGGTGACCTGCGGATGGCGCTGGCCGCCCTCTGCGGCGACGACGACTGGGGCCGCACGTGGGCGGAGGTGCTGCAGCACCGGTTCGCCGGCGAGGGCGAGATGCGGGGCCACGTGGTCGGCAACCTGCTCATCGTCGGCCTGTGGGAGCTGCTGGGCGACAGCGTCCCGGCCCTCGACTGGGTCGGGCGCCTGCTCGGCGCGCAGGGCCGGGTGCTGCCGATGGCGGTGACACCCATGGACATCACGGCCGACGTCGCGCTCGACGGCGAGGTGGTGCGCGTCCGGGGCCAGGTGGAGGTGGCCAGCACCGCCGGGCGCATCGAGGGCATCCAGCTCGACCCGGCCGACCCCGAGGCCTGCCCCGAGGCGGTCGACGCCGTCCGGTCCGCCGACTGGGTCGTGCTGGGGCCGGGCAGCTGGTACACCTCCGTCATCCCGCACCTCATGGTCCCCGACCTGCGGCGGGCCATCGTCGGCACGCGCGGGCGGGTCGCGGTCGTCCTCAACCTCGAGGGGCAGCCGGGGGAGACCGCCGGCTACGGCCCCGAGGAGCACCTGGCCGCGCTGCTCGAGCACGCGCCCGACCTGCGGATCGACACGGTCGTGGCCGACACGGCCGCGGTGGCGGACACCGGCGCCCTCGAGACCGCGGTCGCGCGGCTGGGTGGGCGGCTGGTCGTCGCGGACGTGGCGGCGGGTGACGGCACCCCCCGCCACGACCCCGCCCGGCTCGCCGCCGTGCTCGGTCGGGTGATGGGCGCCACGACCGAGCCGGCCCCGGCGGGCCCACCGGTCCAGCCCGGCCCGTCCTCCTGAGGCGAGCGGTCACCGGCGCGGCGTGGCAGGATGGCGCGCATGGCGATGACGGCCCAGGTGAAGGCGGAGCTCTCCAACACGCACATCACCAAGAACTGCTGTCGCAAGGCCGAGGTGGCCACGCTCCTGCGCTTCGCGGGCGGCCTCCACATCGTCGGCGGCCGCATCGTGGTGGAGGCCGAGCTCGACACCGGCGCAGCCGCCCGCCGCCTCCGCAAGGACGTCAAGGAGGTCTTCGGCCACGACTCCGACGTCGTGCTGGTGCAGGGCAACGGCATCCGCCGCGGCAGCCGCTACCTGGTGCGCGTGGTCAAGGACGGCGAGGCGCTGGCCCGCCAGACCGGGCTGCTCGACGGGCGTGGACGGCCGGTGCGGGGCCTGCCGCCGCAGGTCGTCTCCGGTGGCGCGTGCGACGCGGTCGCGGCGCTGCGTGGGGCCTTCCTGGCGCACGGCTCGCTGACCGAGCCGGGTCGCTCGTCCTCGATGGAGGTCACCTGCCCCGGCCCGGAGGCCGCGCTGGCGCTCGTGGGCGTCGTACGACGTCTGGGGATCCAGGCGAAGGCCCGTGAGGTCCGCGGGGTCGACCGGGTCGTGGTGCGCGACGGCGACGCCATCGGCGCCCTCCTGACCCGGCTGGGGGCGCACGAGGCGCTCATGGCCTGGGAGGAGCGACGGATGCGGCGCGAGGTCCGCGCCACCGCCAACCGCCTCGCGAACTTCGACGACGCGAACCTGCGCCGCTCCGCGCGGGCCGCGGTGGCCGCGGGTGCGCGGGTCGAGCGGGCGCTGGAGATCCTCGGCGAGGAGGCCCCCGAGCACCTCAAGACCGCGGGCCACCTGCGCCTGGAGCACAAGCAGGCGTCGCTCGAGGAGCTCGGCCAGCTGCACGAGCCGGCCCTCACGAAGGACGCGATCGCGGGCCGGATCCGCCGGCTGCTGGCCATGGCCGACAAGCGCGCGGAGGACCTCGGGATCCCCGACACGGAGGCGTCCCTGACCCCGGACATGCTCGCCGAGGAGGTCTGAGTCGGGGCGCGGCCCCGGTTCGGTAGGGTCGGCAGCGGCAACCCGCCAACGAGCCGGGTCCTGGCCCCGGGTCACGCATCCCTAGGAGTCGAGTAGCAGTGACTGTTCGCGTAGGAATTAACGGCTTCGGCCGCATCGGCCGCAACTTCTTCCGGGCGGTCCGCGCCTCGGGTGCCGACATCGAGATCGTCGGCGTGAACGACCTGACCGACAACGCCTCGCTGGCGCACCTGCTCAAGTACGACTCGATCCTGGGTCGTCTCGACGCGGACGTCGCGTCGACCGACACCTCGATCGTCGTGGGCGGCACCGAGATCCACGCGTTCGCGGAGCGCAACCCGGCCGACCTCAAGTGGGGCGACATCGGCGTCGACGTCGTCGTCGAGTCCACCGGCTTCTTCACCGACGCGACGAAGGCCAAGGCCCACGTCGACGGCGGCGCCAAGAAGGTCATCATCTCGGCGCCGGCGACCAACGACGACATCACCATCGTCATGGGCGTCAACCACGAGCAGTACGACGCGGCGGCCCACACGGTCATCTCCAACGCGTCCTGCACCACGAACTGCCTCGCCCCGATGGCCAAGGCGCTCAACGACGCCATCGGCATCAACAAGGGCCTGATGACGACGGTCCACGCCTACACGGCCGACCAGAACCTGCAGGACAACATCCACAAGGACCTGCGCCGCGCCCGCGCCGCCGCGATCAACATCGTGCCGACCTCGACCGGTGCCGCGAAGGCCATCGGCCTGGTGCTGCCCGAGCTCAAGGGCAAGCTCGACGGCTACGCGCTGCGCGTGCCGACGCCGACCGGCTCGCTGACGGACCTCTCCTTCGAGGCGTCGCGCGAGACCTCGGTCGAGGAGGTCAACGAGGCCGTCAAGGCGGCCGCCGACGGGCGCTTCCTCAAGTACTCGACCGACCCGATCGTGTCCTCGGACATCGTCACCGACCCGGCGTCGTGCATCTTCGACTCGCCGCTGACCAAGGTCATCGGCAACCAGGTGAAGGTCGCGGGCTGGTACGACAACGAGTGGGGCTACTCCAACCGCCTCGCGGACCTGATCTCCTACATCGGCGAGACCCTCTGACGTGGGTTCCTACCCCGGACTCGGCGAGGTCGGCGGGAAGCGCGTCCTGGTCCGCTCGGACCTGAACGTGCCGCTGGACGGCACCACCATCACGGACGACGGCCGGATCCGGGCGAGCGTCCCGACCATCCGCGCGCTGGCCGAGGCCGGCGCGCGGGTGGTCGTGACCGCCCACCTCGGCCGGCCCAAGGGCGCGCCGGACCCGGCGTACTCGCTCGCCCCCGTCGCCGGCCGGCTCGCCGAGCTGCTCGAGGCCCCCGTCGCGTTCGCCACGGACACGGTGGGGGAGAGCGCGCAGCAGGTCGTCGCCGACCTGGGCGACGGCCAGGTCGCCGTGCTGGAGAACGTGCGCTTCAACGCGGGCGAGACCAGCAAGGACGAGGCCGAGCGCGGCGCGTTCGCGGACGAGCTGGCCGCCCTCGCCGACGCCTTCGTCTCCGACGGCTTCGGCGTGGTCCACCGCAAGCAGGCGAGCGTGTACGACGTCGCGCAGCGCCTGCCGCACACGATGGGCGCGCTCGTGCGGGCCGAGATCGACGTGCTGACCCGGCTGACCGAGACCCCGGAGCGCCCCTACGTGGTGGTGCTCGGCGGGTCCAAGGTCTCCGACAAGCTCGGCGTGATCGACAACCTGCTCGGCAAGGCCGACAAGCTGCTCATCGGCGGCGGCATGGTCTTCACCTTCCTCAAGGCCCAGGGCCACGAGGTCGGCCGGAGCCTGCTCGAGGAGGACCAGATCGGCACGTGCGTGGAGTACCTGCGCCGGGCCGAGGCCTCCGGCGTCGAGATCCTCCTGCCCTCCGACATCGTCGTCGACAGCGAGTTCCCGACCGGGGACACGCGGCCGGAGCCGATCGTCGTACCGGCGTCGAACATCCCGGCCAGCAGCCTGGGCCTCGACATCGGGCCCGACTCGGCCGCGGCGTTCGCGGCCGCACTGGCCGACGCCCGCACCGTGTTCTGGAACGGCCCGATGGGCGTGTTCGAGGTGCCCGAGTTCGCGGGCGGCACCCGCACGGTCGCCGAGGCGCTGACGAAGGTCGACGGCCTCTCGGTCGTCGGCGGCGGCGACTCGGCCGCGGCGGTGCGCACGCTCGGGTTCGACGAGACGGCCTTCGGCCACATCTCGACGGGCGGCGGCGCGAGCCTGGAGTACCTCGAGGGCAAGGAGCTCCCGGGCGTGAAGGTGCTGGAGGACTGATGGCCACGAAGAAGACGGGCACCTCCGGGCGCACGCCGCTCATGGCGGGCAACTGGAAGATGAACCTCAACCACCTCGAGGCCGTCAGCCTGGTGCAGAAGCTGGCGTGGACGCTGTCGGACAAGAAGCACGACCACGACGCCGTCGAGGTCGTGGTCGTGCCGCCGTTCACCGACCTGCGCTCCGTGCAGACCCTGGTGGACGGGGACCGGCTGAAGCTCCAGTACGGCGCGCAGGACGTGTCCGTGCACGACGAGGGCGCCTACACCGGCGAGATCTCGGCGTCGATGCTGGCCAAGCTCGGCTGCTCCTACGTGGTGGTCGGCCACTCCGAGCGCCGGGAGCACCACGGCGAGACCGATGCGGTCGTCAACGCGAAGGCCCACAAGGCCCTCGCGGCCGGCATGGTCCCGATCGTGTGCGTCGGCGAGGGTCTCGAGGTGCGCCAGGCGGGCGAGCACGTGGCCCACACCCTGGCGCAGGTCGACGGCTCGCTCGCGGGCTTCAGCGCCGAGCAGGTCGCGGGCCTCGTCGTCGCCTACGAGCCCGTGTGGGCGATCGGCACCGGCGAGGTCGCCACCCCGGCGGACGCGCAGGAGGTCTGCGCGGCCATCCGCGCCCGCGTGCGCGAGGTGCACGGCGACGCGGCGGCCGACGGCCTCCGGGTGCTGTACGGCGGATCGGTGAAGGCCGCGAACGTCGCCGGCATCATGGTCGAGGAGGACGTCGACGGCGCGCTCGTCGGCGGTGCCAGTCTCCAGGCCGAGGAGTTCGGCGGCATCTGCCGCTTCTACGACATGCCCCGCCTCTGAGGCGCACGTCCCGCACCACCCGCACTGACGGACCCCCGAGCCCCGGGCTCGGGGGTCCGTCGCGTCCGGGGTGCCCGCGCCCGCGGCCCCTGGCCCGTGATCGCCCCCGCCCGTGTAACGCGGTGTCCGGGCTACTGCACACGTGGTGTGCGGGCGCAGCAGAGGCGCCAGCGCCGCACCAGACACCGCCACCGCAGGAGAGAGCGGCCTCGGCGGACACCAGCGGCAGCGGGCCCGCCGTACGGCTCGCGGCGTCCGCCGTCGCGTCCGCCGTCGCGTCGCCCCGCTCTCCCCGGCTCAGCCGTCCCCGGCGCGCGGCTCGTCGTCGCGCGTCGCGGGGCCGCCCCCCGTGAAGAACCCGGCTCGGGGAACCCGGGCCGGAGAACCCGGGACGGGCCCCTCGTGGCGCCGTCGGACCGGGGCGGCCCGTGACGTAAGGTTTCGTCCCGTGACTGTCCTCTTCACCGTCGTGCTGGTGATCACCAGCCTGCTCCTCATCCTCCTCGTGCTCCTGCACAAGGGCCGGGGCGGCGGCCTCTCCGACATGTTCGGTGGCGGTGTCTCGACCAGCCTGGGCGGTTCGTCGGTCGCGGAGCGCAACCTCGACCGCTACACCATCGGGATCGGCATCATCTGGTTCGCCAGCATCATCGCCCTCGGTCTGCTGCTGGCCTACGACGGCCAGTCCTGACCAGGGTCTCGGGGAGGAACGCGCATGGCCGGTAGGAGCAGCTCCATCCGCGGGGCCCGGATCGGTTCGGGTCCCCAGGGCGAGGAGGCACGCGGCGAGGCCGCGGCCCGCCAGACCGTCACGTACTTCTGCGCCCACGACCACCGGTCGGTGATGACGTTCTCCGTCGAGGCCGTCGCCCCGGAGACGTGGGACTGCCCGAAGTGCGGCCAGCCCGCCAGCCTCGACGCGGAGAACCCGCCGCCGGCCCACAAGGCGGAGCCGTACAAGACCCACCTGGCCTACGTGAAGGAGCGCCGCTCCGACGCCGAGGCCAAGGTCATCCTCGACGAGGCGCTCAAGACCCTGCGCACGCGCCGCGCGTCGGGCGAGCTGATCTTCTGACGCCCCGTCGTCGGTGACGACGGTCCGCACCCGGCGCCGGAACCGGTCGACGCCGACGAGCAGCGGCGTGCGCCTTGCGACGAATCCGCGTGCTCAGGCGCGCCGCTAGCGGCGACGCGACGTCAGAGCGCCGACGCGGCCGCCTCGTCGATCCACCACACGGTCTCCTGCTCGCCCTGGACGCCCGCGGCGGGGGTCTCGTGCACGTCGGCGGGCTCGCCCCGTTCGGGGCCGCCCAGCGCTCGGGCGACGGCCTCGGCCTTGCCCTCGCCGCTGATCAGGAACCACACGGCGTCCGCGTTGCGCAGCGCCGGGAGGGTCAGGCTGACCCGCTCGGGCGGCGGCTTCGGCGAGCCCGTCACGCCCACGGCCAGCGCGTCGGTGACGCCGACCTGGGGGAAGCCGGGGAAGAGCGAGGCGACGTGGCCGTCCGGCCCCACGCCCAGCATGACGACGTCGAAGCGGCCGTTGCCCAGCGTGCGCAGGGACGCGTCGTACGCCGCGGCGGCCTCGTCGACCGAGCCGGCCGTCGCGGTGGAGGCCACCTCGTGCACGCGCTCGGCCCCCACGGCGTCGAGGAACGCCTCGCGCGCCTGCAGCGCGTTGCGGTCCTCGGAGTCCGGCGCCACGAAGCGCTCGTCGCCGAACCAGAACACGACGCGGGCGAAGTCGACGCCCGCGTCGGGCGCCAGGCGGGCGACCTCGCGGTGGATGGCCTCGGCGATGGTGCCGCCGGTGAGCACGACCTGCGGGTCGTGCCCCCCGGCCTGCACCTCGGCCAGACGGGCCAGGAGCGCCGTGGCCACCGTGGCGGCCAGCGCACCCGCGTCGGGCGAGCGGCGTACCTCGGTGGTCACGACGCCAGCGCCGCGCGCACGGTGGCGAGGGCCGCGGGGGACGCGAGGTGCAGCCGCAGCACGGGGCGGTGCTTGTCGGCCAGCACCTGGCCGTCGCCCACGGCCTGGGCCTCGATGAACTCGCCGAACGTGAACGGCCGTCCGGGCACCTCGAGGTCGGCCTCCGGGGCCGTCGTCACCTGCAGGTAGACGCCGGTGGCGGGGCCGCCCTTGTGGTACTGCCCCGTCGAGTGCAGGAACCGCGGTCCCCACCCGAAGGTGACGGGTCGCCCGGTGCGCACGGCGAGCTCCGCCCGTACGGCGCCCAGCTCGGCGTCGCGGGTGCGGTCGAGGTAGGCCTGCACGGCGAGGTAGCCGCGCTCGGCGTCGAGCTGGCCGAGCAGGGCCTCGACGGCACCGTCGAGGGTCGCGACGTCGGCGGGCAGCCAGCCGGGGGAGGCGTAGACCGTCACGTCGCCTGCGGTGAAGGCGGGCTCCGGCTGCGCGCCGCCCCCGTCGAGCATCTCCCGGGCCGCGGCCTTGGCGCTCTCCACGTCGGGCTGGTCGAACGGGTTGATGCCGATGACCCGACCGGCGACGACCGTGGCGTACTCCCACAGCAGCAGCTGGCCGCCGAGCGTGGCGTCGACCGCGGCGCCCCAGCCGGAGGCCGGCGGGCAGGTGTCGAACGGGAACCCGGTGCCGTAGGACACCAGCACCTCGTCCCGCGTGCTCGGGTCGAGGTTGGGCGCGTCGGTGCCCTCGACGACCACGGGCAGCACGCCCTTGCCGAGCTTGCCGGTCGACTCCGCGACGAGCTGCTCGATCCAGTCGCCGAGACCGGGGTACGGCGCGTCCGCGGCCGCCAGCACCAGCTTGTCCACGCCGCGCGCGTTCGCGGCGCCGATGAGGGCGCCGAGCCGCAGGCCCGGGTTGTCGACGGAGTCCTCCTCGAGGGCCGGGCGCAGCGCGGCGGCCTGGTCGAGCAGCGAGCCGATGTCCGCACCGGCGAGGCCGGACGGGACGAGGCCGAAGGCCGTCAGCGCCGAGTAGCGACCGCCGACCGACGGGTCGGCGAGGAACACCCGGTAGCCGTCCGCCTCGGCCGACTGCGAGAGCGGCGACCCGGGGTCGGTGACGACGACGATGCGGCGGCGCGGGTCGATGCCGGCGTCGCGGAACGCCTGCTCGAACGCACGCTTCTGGCTGTCGGTCTCGACGGTGCCGCCCGACTTCGACGAGACGACCACGACGGTCTGCTCCAGGCGGTCGGTCAGGAAGCCGCGCACGTAGTCGGGGTCGGACGAGTCCAGCACCCCGAGCTCGACCCCGGCGGCGCCGCAGACGACCTCGGGCGCCAGCGACGAGCCGCCCATGCCGCAGAGCACGACGCGGGTGACGCCGGCCGCGGCGAGCTCGTCCCGCAGGGCCTCGACCTGCGCCACGAGGGGGCGCGACGTCTCGGTCAGGTCGACCCAGCCCAGGCGCTTTCCGGCCTCCTCCTCGGCGTCGGAGCCCCACAGGGTGGCGTCGCCCGCCGCGATGCGGGAGGCGACGTGGTCCCCGGCGAGGTCCTGCACCGTCTGGACGAACGCCTCCTCGTCGGCGTAGCCGAACGTGAGGGCGTAGCCCTCCCCGGTCGCCCTGCTCCAGTCGGTCATCGCGCGTTCGCGTCCGTGGCGGCGGCGATCTGGCCCTTCACGGTCTCGAGCAGCTCGTCCCACGAGGCGAGGAACTTGTCGACGCCCTCCTTCTCCAGGGCGCGGATGACGTCGTCGTAGTCGACCCCGGCGGCGGCGACGGCGTCCATGACGGCCTGCGCGTCGTCGTACTTCGTCGTGACCTGGTCGCCCTCGACCTCGCCGTGGTCGGCGAAGGCGTCCATCGTCTTCTCCGGCATCGTGTTGACGGTGCCGGGGGCCACGAGGTCGGTGACGTACATCGTGTCGCGGTAGTCGGGGTTCTTGACGCCCGTGGAGGCCCACAGCGGGCGCTGCGGGTGGGCGCCGGCGGCCGCGAGGCGCTCCCAGCGCTCGCCGGAGAAGACGCGCTCGTAGGCCTGGTAGGCCAGCCGGGCGTTCGCCACGGCCGCCTTGCCGAACAGCTCGGCATCGGCGCCGGCGGCGTCGAGGCGCTTGTCGATCTCGCTGTCGACGCGCGAGACGAAGAACGACGCCACGGAGTGGATGTCCGACAGGTCGCGCCCGGCCTCGAGGGCCTTCTCCAGCCCCGCGACGTAGGCCTCCATCACCTGCTCGTAGCGGCCGAGGCCGAAGATCAGCGTGACGTTGACCGAGATCCCCTCGGCGATCGCGTCCCGGATGGCCGGCAGGCCCTCCGTCGTCGCCGGGATCTTGATGAGGAGGTTGGGGCGGTCGATCGTCGCCCACAGCTCCTTCGCCGAGGCCAGGGTGGCGTCGGTGTCGAAGGCCAGGTCGGGCGTGACCTCGATGGAGACACGGCCGTCGACGCCGCCGGTCGCGGCGTGCACGGGCGCGAGCACGTCGGCCGCGTCGCGCACGTCCTTCGTGGTCAGCGCGAAGACGACGCCGTCGACGTCGGTGCCGTCGGCGACCAGCTCGCGCAGCTGCGCGTCGTACCGCTCGCCGTCGGCGAGGGCGGCGGCGAAGATCGACGGGTTGGTGGTGACCCCGACGACCGACTTCTCCTCGACGAGCGCGGCCAGGTTGCCGGTCTCGATGCGCTCGCGGGAGAGGTCGTCGAGCCAGATGGACACACCCGCGTCGGCGAGTGCCTTCAGACGGTCGGACATAGCTACCTCCTGGGGTAGTGGGGTAGGGGAGCGGATCAGCCGGTGGTGATCTGCAGGCTGTCCTTCGCGGCGCGCACGACGGCCTCGGGGGTGAACCCGAACTCGGCGAACATGCGCGCGGCGTCGGCGCTGGCGCCGTACGTCTCGATGGAGACGACCTTGCCGTGGTCGCCGACGAGACGCCACCAGGGCATCGCGATGCCGGCCTCGACCGCGACGCGCGCCTTGACGGTGGGCGGGACGACGCTCTCGCGGTACGCCGTGTCCTGCTGCTCGAACCACTCGAGGCAGGGCGCGGAGACGACGCGGGCGCGCACGCCCTCCTCGGCGAGCAGCTCCGCGGCCGCGACCGCGAGCTGGACCTCGGAGCCGGTGCCGATGAGCACGACGTCGGGCAGGCCGCCCTCGACGTCCTTCAGCACGTAGGCGCCGCGCGCGACGCCGTCCGTCGTGGCGAACCCGTCCTCCCCGCGCGGGAAGACCGGCAGGTTCTGGCGCGACAGCGCCAGGGCGGCCGGGCGGTCGTCGTGGCCGAGGATCGCGGCCCAGGCGGCGGCGGTCTCGTTGGCGTCCGCCGGGCGGACGACGTCGAGGCCCGGGATGGCCCGCAGCGCGGCGAGGTGCTCGACCGGCTGGTGGGTCGGGCCGTCCTCGCCGAGGCCGATGGAGTCGTGCGTCCACACGTAGGTGACGGGCAGCCCGCTCAGCGCCGCCACACGGACCGCACCGCGCATGTAGTCGGAGAACGTCAGGAACGTGCCGCCGAAGACGCGGGTGAGGCCGTCGGCCGCGATGCCGTTCATGATCGCGCCCATGCCGTGCTCGCGGATGCCGAAGTGGAGCACGCGGCCGGCGTGGGGGTCGCCCGTCCAGTCGCGCGTGGAGCGCGAGGCCGGGATGAAGGACGGGGCCTCCTTGATGGTCGTGTTGTTCGAGCCGGCGAGGTCGGCGGAGCCGCCCCACAGCTCGGGCATGACCGGGGCGAGCGCGTTGATGACCTTGCCCGAGGCGGCGCGGGTGGCGACGCCCTTGGGGTCGGCCGGGAAGACCGGCAGGGCGTCGACGAGGCCCTCGGGCAGGTCGTGCGCCTTGAGGCGGTGCAGCAGGGCCTCGCGCTCGGGGTTGGCGGCGGCCCAGGCGGCGTACTTCCCGTCCCACTCCTTGCCCCACGCGGCGCCGCGCTCGGCGAGCGAGCGGGTGTGCTCGAGCACGTCGGCGGGCACCTCGAAGGTCTGGGCGGGGTCCCAGCCCAGCACCTCCTTGGTCGCGGCGACCTCCTCGGCGCCCAGCGCGGAGCCGTGGGCGGCCTCCGTGCCCTGGGCGTTGGGGGCCGGCCAGGCGATGACGGTGTCGAGGACGATGAGCGACGGCTGGTCCTTCACCTCGCGCGCGGCCATGACGGCGGCGTGCAGGGCGGGGACGTCCTCCTCGTAGCCCTCGCCGCCGTTGGTCCAGTCGACGGTCTGGACGTGCCAGCCGTAGGCCTCGTAGCGCTTCGCCACGTCCTCGGTGAACGCCACGTCGGTGTCGCCCTCGATGGAGATGCGGTTGCGGTCGTAGACGACGGTGAGGTTGCCGAGCTGCTGCGTGCCGGCGATGGAGCTGGCCTCCGCGCTGACGCCCTCCTGGAGGTCGCCGTCGGAGCAGATCGCGTAGACCTGGTGGTCGAACAGGCTCTCGCCCTCCGGAGCCTCGGGGTCGAGGATGCCGTGCTGGCGGCGGCCCGCCATCGCCATGCCGACCGCGTTCGCGACGCCCTGGCCCAGGGGGCCGGTCGTGACCTCGACGCCGGCGGTGTGCCCGTACTCCGGGTGGCCGGGGGTCTTCGAGCCCCAGGTGCGCAGCGACTTCAGGTCCTCGATCTCGAGGCCGAAGCCGCCCAGGAACAGCTGCGTGTAGAGCGTGATGCTGGAGTGGCCGCACGACAGGACGAACCGGTCACGGGCGATCCAGCTCGGGTCGGACGGGTCGTGGCGCATCACCTTCTGGAACAGCAGGTAGGCCACCGGCGCCAGGCTCATCGCCGTGCCCGGGTGGCCGTTGCCCACCTTCTGGACCGCGTCCATCGCCAGCACTCGCGCGGTGTCCACCGCCTTGCGGTCGAGATCGGTCCATTCCAGCTGGTTCTCGGTCACGAAGGTCCTCTCGGATGTGCTCGGTGATGGTGCGGCACGACCTCGGTACCCGGGTCGTCGCCCGGCACCGCCGCCGATGCCGAGCCTACTGCTGAGGGGGTCTAGACTCGACCCCGCACTCGACCGTCCGCCCGTGAGGAGCCCCGAGCTCCCGAGGGCGCCGCACCACCCGAGGACACCTGTGAACTTCGCCGGACAGTCGGCCTCCTCCGCAGCGCGAGCGGACGGACCGACCGACCGTCAGGTCGAGGCGCAGCTCCCGGCGGTCCCGCCCACGACGGGCGAGGAGGAGACGGCCGACGACCTTGGGGTCCGCGAGGAGCCGCCCGCCGGTCGCCCGTCGCTGCGCGACGTGGTCGCGGCGTACGTCGGGCTCACCAAGCCGCGCGTCATCGAGCTGCTGCTGCTCACCACCGTCCCCGTGATGTTCTTCGCCGCCCGCGGCGTGCCCGAGCTGGGCGTCGTGCTCGCGACCGTCGTCGCGGGCACCCTGTCGGCGGGCTCGGCCTCGGCCCTCAACTGCGTCTACGACCGCGACATCGACGAGCAGATGCGCCGCACGCGCCGTCGCGCGCTGCCGCGGCACATCGTGACGCCGCGGGCCGCGCTCGTGTTCGGCCTGACGCTCGGGGTGGTCTCGACGGCGGTGTTCCTCGCTTTCGTCAACCCGCTCTCGGCGCTGCTGTCGGTGTCGGCGAACGCGTTCTACGTGCTCGTCTACACGATGGTGCTGAAGCGCCGCACCACGCAGAACGTCGTCTGGGGCGGCGCCGCGGGCTGCTTCCCGGCGCTCATCGGCTGGACGGCGGTGACCGGCGAGCTCGCGTGGCCGCCGGTGGTCTGCTTCCTCATCGTCTTCTTCTGGACGCCGCCGCACACGTGGGCGCTCGCGCTGCGCTACCGCGAGGACTACGCGAACGTCGCCGTGCCGATGCTGCCGGTGGTGGCGCCCGCGGGTTCGGTCGGCCGCCAGGTCGTCCTCTACTCGTGGGCCACCGTCGCCGTCTCGCTGCTGCTGTGGCCGGTCGCGGGCACCGGGTGGTTCTACCCCGCCGCCGCCACCGTCCTGGGCGCGGTCTTCCTCGTCGAGGCGCACCGCATGTGGCGTCGCGCCGTCGGCACGGAGGACCTCTCGGTCATCCGCCCCATGCGGCTGTTCCACTCCTCGAACCTCTACCTGTCGCTGCTCTTCGTCGCCATCGCGATCGACCCGCTGATCGGCTGAGCCCGGGGCCCGCGGCGCGGCGGCCCGGGCGGCGTACGCGTGTGGCGTCCTGCCGGGGTGTGGCGGCGGCCATTGCTGCCGCCCGGGACGTCATCCCGATCGTGGTCCAGGGCGCTCGCTCCGCATGACGTCCCGCGCGGCTCCCGGGACGTCATCCCGATCGTGGTCCAGGGCGCTCGCTCCGCATGACGTCCCGCGCGGCTGTTGCTGCCGCCGCTCAGGCGGGTACGGCGCGGCGCAGCGCCCGCACGAGCACCCACGTGACGGCGGCGGAGGTCACCGCGGCGCCGACGAGGTGGATCGCCACGAGCACGATGGGCAGCCCGTTGAAGTACTGCAGGTAGCCGACCGCGCCCTGCCCCAGCTCGACCGCGACGAGCACGGCGACAGCCTTCACGAGCAGCGCGTCGCCGCTGCGGCGGGCCAGGACGAGCGCGGCGAGCGTGAGCCCGACGAGCGCGTACACCGACGCGGCGTGGATGCGGGAGAACAGCTCCGGGTCGAGACCGGTCCGCGGGGAGTCGGCGTCGCCGGCGTGCGGTCCGCTGCCGGTCACGATCGTGCCGAGGTAGAGCGCCACCCAGCCGGCGGCGAAGACGGCGAGGGCCACCCGTCGTACGACGGGGGAGTGCCGCACCGCGGTCGCGCTCCCGCCCGTGAGCGGGTGGCGCAGCACGTCGAGGAGCAGCACGCACACCCCGACCATCGCCAGCGACAGCAGGAGGTGGAGCGCGACGATCCAGGGGTTCAGGTCGGTCAGCACCGTGATGCCGCCGATCACGGCCTGCGCCGGCACCCCGAGGCCGACGAGGAACGCCAGCCGCGCCGCGCGCGCCCGGCCCGCGCGCCACGCGGCGACGAAGGTCGCCAGCGCGACGATCGCCAGCGCGAAGGTCAGCAGGCGGTTGCCGAACTCGATGGCGCCGTGGATGCCGAGGCTGCCGTGCGGCACGTAGGAGTCGTCGGTGCAGCGCGGCCACGTGGGGCAGCCCAGGCCCGAGCCCGTCAGCCGCACGACGCCCCCGGTCAGCACGATGCCGATGTTGGCGACCAGGTTCGCGACCGCGAGCGGCACGACCAGGCGCTCGGCGAGGCTCCGGTTGCGCGGCGCGGCAGCCACGACGACGTCGTCGGTGACGGAGGGGTTCATCTCACTCCCAGCGGAAGGTTCGGGACACGGCCGCGGCGCCCACGAGGGCCCACACCGCGAGGACGAGGACGGGCACGAGGGCGAGCCGGCCCTCGGACAGGGCCGCACGCAGGGCGTCGCCGAGCGCGGCCGACGGCAGCACGACGAGGGCCTCGCCCACCCCGCCGTACGACGAGCGGGGGAGCACGACGGCGCCGCCGACGAGGAGCAGCAGGTAGACCAGGTTGGCCACGGCCAGCGTCGCCTCGGCCCGGAGCGTGCCGGCGAGGAGCAGGCCGAGCGCGGCGAAGGCCGCGGAGCCGACCAGCGCCACGGGCACGGCCAGGAGACCGCCGACGACACCACCGTCCGGGCTCCAGCCCAGGGCCAGGGCGAGCGCGACCAGCACGACCGCCTGCACGGCCTGCACGACGAGCAGGGCACCGAGCTTGCCGAGCAGCAGGCCGGTGCGGGAGAGCGGGGAGGCGCCGAGACGCTTGATGAGCCCGTAGCGGCGCTCGAACCCGGTGGCGATCGCCAGGGACGTGAACGCCGTCGACATCACGGCGAGGGCCAGCACCCCGGGGGTGAGCACGTCGACCGCGCGGCCGTCGAGCTCGATCCCGCCGCGCTCCGCGGCCACGACGCCGCCGACGAGCGCGAGGACGGGGATGACGAGGGCGACGAGCAGCTGCTCGCCGTTGCGCAGCATCAGCCGCGTCTCTATCGACGCCTGCGCGAGGACCTGCCGGGGGAACGGGGCGGCGCCGGGCGCGGGGGTGAAGGTGCCCGCGCTCACGACGCGCCCACCGCGGGGGTGCCGAGCTCGCGCCCGGTGAGCTGGAGGAAGACGTCCTCGAGCGTGCGCTGGCCGAGCGTCAGCGACTCGGGCAGGACACCGTGCTGCTCGCACCAGGCCGACACCGTGGCCAGCGTGGACGCGTCGGCGGGACCCGTGATGAGCAGGCTCTGGGCGTTGATGGCGAGGACCTCCGTGGCCGGCCCGAGGGCCGCGCCGAGCGACGCCGGGGCGTCGGGCGGGAACGGCTCGGTGACGACGAGCCGGATGGTGGCGGCGCCGCCGGCCTTCGTGAGCTCGTACGGCGTGCCGCTGGCGATGAGCTGCCCGTGGTCGATGACGTGCACGTGGTCGGCCAGCCGCTCGGCCTCGTCGAGGTAGTGCGTCGTCAGCACCGTCGTGACGCCGTCGGCGCGCAGCTCCTCGAGGAGCTCCCAGGTCGTGCGCCGGATCGCCGGGTCCATGCCGGCGGTGGGCTCGTCGACGAAGAGCAGCTCGGGGCGCCCGACGAGCGCCATCGCGAGCCCCAGCCGCTGCTGCTGGCCGCCCGACAGGCGCCGGTACGGCGTGCGCCCGCACTCGCCGAGCCCGAGCCGCTCCACGAGCAGGTCGACGGGCAGCGGGTGCGCGTGGAGCGCGGCCACGTGGCGCAGCATCTCGACGGCCCGCACGCCCGACCACGCGCCGCCGGCCTGGAGCATGACGCCGATGCGAGGGAGGAGTGCGGCGCGGTCGCGGACCGGGTCGAGCCCGAGGACCCGCACGGTGCCGGCGTGCGGGCGCCGGAAGCCCTCGCACGTCTCCAGCGTCGTGGTCTTGCCGGCCCCGTTCGGGCCGAGCACCGCCGTGATGGACCCGGCCGCCACGTCGAGGGAGAGGCCGTCGACGGCGAGGGTGTCGCCGTACCGCATCACCAGGCCGTCGATCTCGACGGCGGGAGCGGGCGCGGACACCGGGCAAGTGTAGGAGCCGGGCCGCGCCGGGGAGGGTTAGGCCACCCTTGCTTGAAGAGGCCCCGGCAATAACGTCACACTCGTGTTGTGCAATTCGACGGAGGACAGGTGCGACCGGGTGCCGCCCGGGGTGCCGTCGCCGACGCCCCCACGCGGGCGCGCGTCGTGCGGACCATCCTCCAGGCAGGCCCCTCGACGGCCGCCGACCTCGCCGCGGCCCTCGACCTGACGGCCGCCGCGGTCCGCCGCCACCTCGACCAGCTCGTCGAGGAGGGCGTGCTCGAGGCCCGCGAGCAGCGGGTCCGCGGCACCCGCGGCCGGGGCCGTCCCGCCCGCGTGTTCGCGCTCACCGAGGCCGGCCGCGAGCAGTTCGACCACACCTACGACGACCTCGCCGTGCAGGCCCTGCGGTTCCTCTCCGAGACCGGCGGCGACGAGGCCGTGCTGGAATTCTCGCGGCGCCGCGTGGCGTTCATCGAGCGTGACTTCACCCGCGTGCGCGACCAGCACCCCGACCTCACCCCGGCCGAGGTGCTCGCGCGCGTGCTGACCGAGGAGGGGTACGCCGCGGGCGTGCGCGAGTCCCCCGTGGGCCCGCAGCTGTGCCAGCAGCACTGCCCCGTCTCGCACGTCGCCCAGGAGTTCCCCCAGCTGTGCGAGGCCGAGACCGAGGCCATCAGCGCGGTCCTCGGGCGCCACGTGCAGCGCCTGGCGACCATCGCCCACGGCGACGGCGTCTGCACCACGTGCATCCCGGACGTCCCCCGATCGATCCACCCCCCGCAGCACCCCGTGCCCCACCCCGTGCCCCACCCCGAGCAGGACCCCGCGCAGAACCCCGAGCAGAACGGAGCGTCAGCATGACGACCTCACCGAGCATCGACGAGCTCAACCCCGGCCTGGCCGGCATCGGCCGCTACGAGTTCGGCTGGTCCGACAGCGACGCCGCCGGCGCCGCCGCGCAGCGCGGCCTCAACGAGGCCGTCGTGGCCGACATCTCGGGCAAGAAGAACGAGCCCCAGTGGATGCTCGACCTGCGGATGAAGGGCCTGAAGCTCTTCGGTCGCAAGCCCATGCCCCAGTGGGGCGCGGAGCTCGAGACCATCGACTTCGACAACATCAAGTACTTCGTGCGCTCCTCCGAGAAGCAGGCCACCAGCTGGGAGGAGCTGCCGGAGGACATCAAGAACACCTACGACAAGCTCGGCATCCCCGAGGCGGAGAAGCAGCGCCTCGTCGCCGGTGTCGCGGCGCAGTACGAGTCCGAGGTCGTCTACCACTCGATCCGCGAGGACCTCGAGGAGAAGGGCGTCATCTTCGTCGACACCGACACGGCGCTGAAGGAGCACGAGGAGCTCTTCAAGGAGTACTTCGGCACCGTCATCCCCGTCGGTGACAACAAGTTCTCGGCGCTCAACACCGCGGTGTGGTCCGGCGGCTCGTTCATCTACGTGCCCAAGGGCGTCCACGTCGACATCCCGCTCCAGGCCTACTTCCGCATCAACACGGAGAACATGGGCCAGTTCGAGCGGACGCTGATCATCGCCGACGAGGACTCGTACGTGCACTACGTCGAGGGCTGCACCGCGCCGATCTACAGCTCGGACTCGCTGCACTCGGCCGTCGTCGAGATCGTCGTGAAGAAGGGCGCCCGCGTCCGCTACACGACGATCCAGAACTGGTCGAACAACGTCTACAACCTCGTCACCAAGCGCGCGACCTGCGACGCCGGCGCGACGATGGAGTGGGTCGACGGCAACATCGGCTCCAAGGTGACGATGAAGTACCCGGCCGTCTACCTCATGGGCGAGCACGCCAAGGGCGAGACGTTGTCGATCGCGTTCGCGGGCGAGGGCCAGCACCAGGACGCCGGCGCGAAGATGGTGCACGCCGCGCCCCACACGTCCAGCTCGATCCTGTCGAAGTCGGTCGCGCGGGGCGGCGGGCGCACGTCGTACCGAGGCCTGATCCAGGTCAACGAGGGCGCCTACGGCTCGAAGTCCAACGTGCTGTGCGACGCGCTGCTGGTCGACCAGATCAGCCGCTCCGACACGTACCCGTACGTCGACATCCGCGAGGACGACGTGTCCATGGGCCACGAGGCGAGCGTCTCGAAGGTCTCCGAGGACCAGCTGTTCTACCTGATGAGCCGCGGCCTGGCGGAGGACGAGGCGATGGCGATGATCGTGCGCGGCTTCGTCGAGCCGATCGCCAAGGAGCTCCCGATGGAGTACGCCCTGGAGCTCAACCGCCTCATCGAGCTGCAGATGGAGGGCGCCGTCGGCTGACGCCGGCGGCCCCCCGCTCCACCGCACCCCGACGACAAGAGACGACGAAGAGACGACTGTGACTGTGATCGACGAGACGCCCGCCGCCGCGCGGGCGGTGGAGACCGGCAAGGTCTCCAGCCACCTGCACCCCGAGCCGTCGTACGACCTGGCGCTCCACCCGGTCCCGACGGGCCGCGAGGAGATCTGGCGGTTCACGCCGCTGAAGCGGCTCCGGGGCCTGCTCGACGACGCGCCCTCGGACGCGCACCTCGAGTGGACGACGCAGCTGCCCGCCGGCGTGACGCTCACGCCGATCGGGGCGGACGAGGCGCGCGAGCTCGGCGAGTTCCTGCCGTCGGACCGCCTCGCGGCGCTCGCGGTCGCGCACGGTGGCGACGTCCTGCTCCTCGACGTGCCCGCCGACGCCGAGCTGACCGAGCCGGTGCGTCTCGACCTGCGCGGCACGGGCCTCGACGCGGTCGTCTGGGGCCACCTCGTCATCCGCGTCGGGCGCCACGCGAGGGCCACGGTGCTCGTCGAGCACGCGGGCGCGGCCCGCTACAGCCACGCGACCTCCGTGCTCGTCGGCGACGGCGCGCAGCTCGACCTCGTCACGGTCAACGACTGGGACGACGAGAGCGTGCACGCCGGCCAGGTCGGCATCCGCGTCGGGCGCGACGCCCGCGTGCGGGCCAGCGAGTTCACCATCGGCGGCGACCTCGTGCGCACGACGACCAACGTCGAGTACGCCGGCCCCGGCGGCGAGGCCGAGCTGCTCGGGCTCTACTTCGCGGACGCGGGCCAGCACATCGAGCACCGCCTCTTCGCCGACCACACCGCGCCGCGCACCAAGAGCAACGTGGTCTACAAGGGCGCGCTGCAGGGCGAGGGAGCGCACACGGTCTGGATCGGCAACGTGCTCATCCGCAAGGTCGCCGAGGGCATCGAGACCTACGAGGAGAACCGCAACCTCGTGCTCACCGACGGCTGCCAGGCCGACTCGGTGCCGAACCTGGAGATCGAGACCGGCGAGATCGAGGGCGCGGGCCACGCGTCCGCGACCGGCCGCTTCGACGACGAGCAGCTGTTCTACCTGCGCTCGCGCGGCATCTCGGAGCCCGAGGCCCGCCGCCTCGTCGTGCACGGCTTCTTCGACGACCTCATCCGCCGCGTCGGCGTGCCCGAGCTGGAGGAGCGCCTGCTGGCGGTCGTCGAGTCCGAGCTCGAGCGCCACGTGCTCGCCGAGAAGCCGACGGCCTGAGCGATGGGCTTCGAGCGAGCCTGCGCGACGGGCGACGTGGCGGCGGGGGAGGCCCTGGCCGTCACCATCGGTGACCAGGACCTGGCGATCGCCCGCGAGGGCGACGAGTTCTTCGCCGTCGAGGACCTGTGCAGCCACGCGGCGGTCGCCCTCTCCGAGGGCGACGTCGCCGACTGCCGCATCGAGTGCTGGCTGCACGGGTCGGAGTTCGACCTGCGCACCGGCGCCCCCAGCGGCCTCCCGGCGACCGAGCCGGTCGCGACCTTCCCCGTGGAGGTCCGCGGCGACGACCTGTACGTCGACGTGGCCACGACGCTGAACGGCGTCACCCCGGGCTGACGCCCGGCGCGACGCCCCGCGTCGTACCCCCTGACTTCGAGACACCCGAGCTGGAGACGAGAGAAGACATGAGCACGCTGGAGATCAAGGACCTGCACGTCTCGGTGAGCACCGAGGACGGCGCCAAGGAGATCCTCAAGGGCGTCACGCTGACCATCAAGGACGGCGAGACCCACGCCATCATGGGCCCCAACGGGTCCGGCAAGTCGACGCTGGCGTACTCCATCGCCGGCCACCCCAAGTACGACGTCACCGACGGCACCGTCACCCTCGACGGCGAGGACGTCCTCGCGATGAGCGTCGACGAGCGCGCCCGCGCCGGCCTCTTCCTGGCCATGCAGTACCCCGTCGAGGTGCCCGGCGTCTCCGTCGCCAACTTCCTGCGCACCGCCAAGACCGCCATCGACGGCGAGGCCCCCAAGCTGCGCACGTGGGTGAAGGACGTCAACGCAGCCATGGGCGAGAACGGCCTCGACGCCTCGTTCTCGCAGCGCTCGGTCAACGAGGGCTTCTCCGGCGGCGAGAAGAAGCGCCACGAGATCGCCCAGCTCAACCTGCTGCAGCCCAAGGTCGCCGTGCTCGACGAGACCGACTCCGGCCTCGACATCGACGCCCTCAAGGTCGTCTCCGAGGGCGTCAACCGGTTCTCGGCCGGCGGCGACAAGGGCGTCCTGCTGATCACGCACTACACGCGGATCCTGCGCTACATCAAGCCCGACTTCGTGCACGTGTTCGTCAACGGCCGCATCGCCGAGCAGGGCGGCCCCGAGCTGGCCGACCAGCTGGAGGCCGAGGGCTACGACAAGTACGTGAACGCCGCGGTCTGAGCAGCGCTGGGCGGCGTTGTCGTCGCTCGACGGCCGCTCCGCTCCCAGGCCGCCTTCGCTCCTCCGTCTTGCCCAGCACCACCCATCGCACCGCGACCCGTCTGAAAGGAGCCACCATGGAAGGCCTGCTTCCGCAGCTCGAGGTCGTCCGCAAGGACTTCCCGATCCTCGAGCGCACGCTCGCCGGTGGCGTCCCGCTGGTCTACCTCGACAGCGCGAACACCTCGCAGAAGCCGCAGTGCGTGATCGACGCGATGGTCGACCACCTCGAGCGCCACAACGCCAACGTCGCCCGCGCCATGCACCAGCTCGGTGCGGAGGCGTCGGCGGCGTTCGAGGACGGTCGCGACCGCGTGGCGTCCTTCATCGGCGCCCCGTCCCGGGACGAGGTGATCTTCACCAAGAACGCCTCGGAGGCGCTCAACCTCGTCGCCCACACGCTGGCGTGGGCAACCGGTGACCTCGCCGTGGGCGAGGGCGACCGCGTGGTGACCACCGAGATGGAGCACCACTCCAACATCGTGCCGTGGCAGCTGCTCACCCAGCGCACGGGCGCGACGCTGGCGTGGTTCGGCCTCACCGACGACTACCGGCTCGACCTGTCGAACATCGACGAGCTGATCGACGAGCGCACCAAGGTCGTCACCCTCACCTGGGTGTCGAACATGCTCGGCACGGTCAACCCGGTCGCCGCGATCGCCCGGCGGGCCCACGAGGTCGGCGCCCTCGTGGTCGTCGACGCCTCCCAGGCGGCGCCCCAGATCCCGATCGACCTCGCCGCGATGGACGAGGCGGAGCGGCCCGACCTGATGGTCTTCACCGGCCACAAGGTCGTCGGGCCCACCGGCATCGGCGTCTTGTGGGGCCGGCGCGAGGTGCTCGACCAGCTGCCCCCGTTCCTCGGCGGCGGCGAGATGATCGAGACCGTCCGCATGGAGCGCTCGACGTACGCCGGCATCCCGCACAAGTTCGAGGCCGGTACGCCGCCCATCGCCGAGGCCGTCGGCCTGGGCGCGGCGGTCGACTACCTCGCCGGGCTCGGCATGGAGGCCGTGCACGCCCACGAGCGGACCATCACGGCGTACGCGCTCGACGGCCTCGCCACGGTGCCCGGGCTGAAGGTGCTCGGCCCGCTCGACGTGGCCGAGCGCGGCGGGGCGATCTCCTTCGAGCTCGACGGGGTCCACCCGCACGACGTCGCCCAGGTGCTCGACAGCCGCGGCGTCGCGGTGCGCGCCGGGCACCACTGCGCCAAGCCCGCGCACGCCCGCTACGGGGTGCAGAGCACGACGCGCATGTCGTCGTACCTCTACACCACGCCGTCCGAGATCGACGCCCTCGTCGAGGCGCTCGAGTACACCCGTTCTTACTTCAAGCTGGGGTGAAGAGTTGACCGCCCAGGATCTGGATGCCCTCTACCAGGAGATCATCCTCGACCACTACAAGAACCCCCACAACAAGGGGCTGCGCGAGCCGCACGAGGCCGAGGTCCACCACGTGAACCCGACCTGCGGCGACGAGGTCACCCTGCGGGTGCACCTGACCGGGGAGCCCGGCGCGGAGACGGTGGCGGACGTGTCGTACGACGCGGTCGGCTGCTCGATCTCGCAGGCCTCCGCGTCGGTGCTGACCGACCTGGTCATCGGCCGCCCCGTCGACGAGGCGATGGAGATCCACGAGTCGTTCCTGACCCTCATGCAGGGCAAGGGCACCGTGGAGCCCGACGAGGACGTCCTGGAGGACGGCATCGCGTTCGCCGGCGTCGCCAAGTTCCCCGCGCGCGTGAAGTGCGCCCTGCTGTCGTGGATGGCCTGGAAGGACGCCACGGCCCGAGTCATCGAGGAGAAGGCATGAGCACCGAGTCCCCCCAGCAGGCGCACGACGAGCAGGGCCTCGTCACCACCGACGGGCCGGTGACCGGCGAGGTCACCGACGCCCCGCCGACGGCCCGCCCCGGCGAGGTCGCCCCGACCGCGGACGCCCCCGCGCGGGCCGCCGGGCTCGCGGCCGAGCAGGGCGCCGCGCACCGTCACGGCCAGGGGCAGGAGCCCGGCGAGGCCGACGAGCAGCACGAGGCGCTGCACGGCGACCACGGGCTCGCCGCCGGCACGCAGGAGCACCACGACCACGCCGGTCACGACCACCACGACCACGCGGGTCACGACCACGCCCACCACGGCCACGGCCACGGTCACGACCACGGCGACCTGCCGCACGTGCCCGAGGCGAGCGGCGGCGTCTCCAGCAGCCGCTCCGCGAGCGTGTCGGTCGAGGACGTCACCGAGGCGATGAAGGACGTCGTCGACCCCGAGCTCGGGATCAACGTCGTCGACCTGGGCCTGGTGTACGGCGTGCACGTCGACGAGGACGCCAACGCGGTCCTCGACATGACGCTGACGTCGGCGGCCTGCCCGCTCACCGACGTCATCACCGACCAGACCGTCAGCGCGCTCGAGGGCATGGTCAACGACGTCGCGATCAACTGGGTCTGGATGCCGCCGTGGGGCCCGGACAAGATCACCGACGACGGCCGCGACCAGCTGCGCGCCCTCGGCTTCAACGTCTGAGCGGTCCGCCCCCGTGGTCGACGTCGTCGTACCCCCCGAGCGCCTCGAGCGCTGGGTGACGAACTTCGGCGAGCGCCACGGGGGAGTGACGACCGACGTCGTCGCCGGCCGCCTGACGGGCGCCGGCGGTGACGGCTCGACCTTCACCGCCGTCCTGCCGTTCGGACGCACCCACGCCGGCGCCGCCGACGTCGACGCCTTCCGGGCGGCCGCGGCCCCGCCGAAGACCTGGGGCGTGCTGCTCGTGCGCAAGGGCGGCTTCGCGGTGGCCCGTCTCGCCGGTCCGCGCGTGGTGGCCAGCAAGGTCGGTCGCCGCCACGTGCAGGGCCGCAGCAAGGCGGGCGGCCAGAGCCAGCAGCGCTTCGCCCGTCGCCGCGACAACCAGGCCCGGTCGGCGTACGACGCGGCTACCGACCACGCCGTCGTCGTGCTCGGCGAGCCGGCACTGCCGCTCGTGGTGGGCGGCGACCGCACCGCCGTCGCCGCCGTGCTGGAGGACCGTCGCCTGGCGCGGCACACGGTCGTGGAGCCCTGGCTGCCGGTGCCCGAGCCCCGTCGCGGCGAGCTCGACGCCGCGGTCGTGACCGCGTCGTCGGTGCGCATCGACGTGGTCAACGCGCCGGGCACGTAGCCGCGGCGTACCGCGCCAGGAGGCTCCGCTCTGCCAGACTGCGGGCCATGTGGCGGCCCGACGACGGCTGGGTGCCCCTCCCCGGCGGGAGCGGCACCTCGACCGGTGGGGTGTGGCTGGACCGCACCACCGACCCGGTCAGCGTCGTCAAGCGGTTCGTGCCGCCCGGCCCCGACGACCCCGACGAGCTGGCCGACCCCCGGCACGCCGGGTGGTGGCGGCGCGCGGCCGCCGTCGCCCAGGCGGGCGTCGTGGACTCCACGGCGGGGCTGCGGTCGGTGCGCACCCTCGACGTGAGCGAGGACCCCACCGGCATCACCCTGCGCCAGGAGTACGTCGAGGCGGACCCCCTGCCGGGCCCCTACCTCGCCGCGCGCCTCGCCGTCTTCGCCGGCAACGCCGTGCCGCAGGTCGACTGGCTGGCCCGCCGCCAGCTCGCGGACCGGGTGCGCCGGGTGGAGTGGCGCGGCGGGTGGCGCACGCTGGCCCGCACCAACATCGCGGACGTCGCGGACCGGCTCTGGGCACGACGCCACCGCCACCTCGCGGCGCTCGACGCGCTCCCGCAGGTGCTGCAGCACGGGGACCCCGTGCCCGCGAACTTCCGCGCGCGCTCCGGCGACGACGTGCTCGCCCTCGACTGGAGCACCCTCGGCACCGGCGCCGTCGGGGCGGACCTCGGGTACCTCGCGCTGTCGGCCCGGGAGGACCTCGAGGTGCTCGTCGACGTCTACGCCGCCGCGCTGCCCCAGGACCTCGCCACCCGCGAGGAGGCGCTCCTGGGGGCCCGGGTGACGGCGGTCTACACCGTCCTGAACCGGGCCGAGTGGGTGCTGGCCCGCGCCGCGGAGGGCGAGGGTGCGCTCGCCGGGAAGTTCCGCCACCCCAGCGTCGCGCCGTACCTGCGGGTGCTGCAGCGGCAGTACCCCCACCTGGAGGCCCTGCTCTAGCGTCGGCGTCCGCGCGTCAGGCGCGTCGGGATGCCCCGGGGAGCGGCGTGCGCCACTCCCGTCGATGCGCGCGACCCGGGTGGGCCCGCGTAGGATCCCGGACCGATGATCACCGCACAGAACGTCGAAGTCCGTGCGGGTGCCCGCCTCCTGATGGAGAACGTCTCGTTCCGGGTGGCGGCCGGGGACAAGATCGGCCTCGTCGGCCGCAACGGCGCCGGCAAGACCACCCTCACGAAGATCCTGGCCGGCGACGCCCAGCCCGCCTCGGGCTCCGTCACGTCGTCGGGCGACGTCGGCTACCTGCCGCAGGACCCGCGCGTCGGGGACCCCGAGGTGCTCGCCCGCGACCGGATCCTCTCCGCGCGCGGGCTCGACGACGTCGTGCGCCGCCTGCGCGAGGCGGAGGAGCAGATGGCGTCGGCCGACCCCGACGTCGCCGACCGCGCCATGCGGCGCTGGTCCCGCGCCGACGCCGAGCTCCACGCCGGGGGCGGGTACGCCGCCGAGGCCGAGGCGGCGACGATCGCGGCCAGCCTCGGCATCCCCGACCGCATCCTCGGCCAGCAGCTCAAGACGCTCTCCGGCGGCCAGCGGCGCCGCGTCGAGCTCGCGCGCATCCTCTTCTCCGGCGCCGACGTGCTCATCCTCGACGAGCCGACGAACCACCTCGACGCCGACTCCATCGTGTGGCTGCGCGACTTCCTCAAGGCCCACCGCGGCGGCTTCATCGTCATCAGCCACGACAACGACCTGCTGGCCGAGACCGTCAACAAGGTGTTCCACCTCGACGCGAACCGCTGCGTCATCGACGTCTACAACATGGGCTGGAAGCACTACCTGACCCAGCGCGAGACCGACGAGAAGCGCCGCAAGCGCGAGCGGATGAACGCCGAGAACAAGGCGAAGACGCTCACCGACCAGGCCAACAAGATGCGGGCCAAGGCGTCGAAGGCGCAGGCCGCGCAGTCGATGCTCAAGCGCGCCGAGAAGATGATGGCCGGCCTCGAGGGCGAGCGTGCCGCCGACCGGGTCGCCAAGATCACCTTCCCGTCGCCCGCACCGTGCGGCAAGACGCCGCTCACGGCGGAGGGCCTCTCGCGGACCTACGGCTCGCTCGAGGTCTTCACCGACGTCGACCTGGCCATCGACAAGGGCTCGCGGGTCGTCATCCTCGGCCTCAACGGCGCCGGCAAGACGACGATGCTGCGCATCCTGGCCGGGGTGGACACGCCCGACTCGGGCTCCGTGGTCCCCGGTCACGGGCTCAAGGTCGGCTACTACGCGCAGGAGCACGAGACCCTCGACACCTCGCGCACCGTGCTGGAGAACATGCAGAGCGCGGCCCCGCAGCTCACCGACACCGAGGCCCGCTCGGTGCTGGGCTCGTTCCTCTTCTCCGGCGAGGACGCCCACAAGCCGGCCGGGGTGCTCTCCGGCGGCGAGAAGACCCGCCTGGCCCTGGCCTCGCTCGTGGTCTCCAGCGCCAACGTGCTGCTGCTCGACGAGCCGACGAACAACCTCGACCCCGCGTCGCGCGAGGAGGTGCTCGACGCGATCCGCCGCTACGAGGGCGCGATCGTGCTCGTCACCCACGACGAGGGCGCGGTGCTCGCGCTCGAGCCCGACCGCGTCCTCATCCTCCCCGACGGCGTCGAGGACCTCTGGAACGCGTCCTACGCCGAGCTGGTCTCGCTGGCCTGAGCCCGCGCCGCGGGCTCCTCGGCGGGCGCGGCAGGCTCATCGGCGGGCTCGTCGGCGACCGGTACGGCGAGCCGCGTCGGCGTCGCGCGCCCCCGCAGCACCTCGGTGCCGTCGGGGCGCCAGCGCGCCGCCTCGTCGGCGACCGCGGCGTCGACGCTCTCCGCCGCGGCGAGCACGAGGCCGGGGCGGCCCTTCGCCAGGTCGGTCAGCCGGGCCGCGGAGTTCACCGCGTCGCCGATCACCGTGTACTCGAACCGGCGCTCGGCGCCCACGTTCCCGGCCACGGCCTCCCCCGTAGCGACCCCGACGCCGGCCCGCAGCTCCGGCACCTCGACGGCGAGCCGCCGCGCCACGGTGCGGGCGGTGCGCAGGGCGGCCGTGGCGTGGTCCTCACGGGCCACGGGGGCGCCGAACACCGCGAGGACGGCGTCGCCCATGAACTTGTTGACGAGCCCGCCCGAGCGGTCGACCTCGTCGATGACGACCGCGCAGAACCGGTTGAGCAGGTCCACGACGGCGGTGGGCTCGCGCTCCGTGGCGAGCGTGGTGGAGCCCATGAGGTCGACGAAGAGGATGGACACGACGCGGGTCTCGCCGCCGAGCTCGACCTGCTGACGCAGGGCGGCGTCGGCGACGTCGGTGCCGACGTGGCGCCCGAACAGGTCGCGGATGCGCTCCCGCTCCCGCAGCCCCGCCGCCATCCGGTTGAACCCGGCCTGCAGGTGGCCCAGCTCCGTGGCGTCGTAGACGGGGACGGACACGTCGAGGTCGCCGGCCTCGACGCGCCGCAGGGCGCGCTGCACCGACGCGATCGGCCCGACGACGGCCCGTGAGGTCAGCGTCGTGATGTTGAGCCCGAACAGCAGCACGACACCACCCAGCACGAGGATGAGGATCGCCAGGCGGACGCGGTCGACCTGGTCGTCGCCGGCCAGCGAGAGCAGCGCGGCGAAGACGAGGGCCGTGACCGGGATGCCGGTGCCGAGCACCCAGAAGATGATGAGGCGTCGTCGTACGCCGGAGCCGCGCCCGACCGGCGGCAGCCCCTCGGCGAGCGCCCGGGCCGTGATGGGCCGCAGGACGAACTCGGTCCACAGGTAGGAGATCGCGCAGACCACGATGCCGGCGATCGCCACGGCGATCGACTCGGTGAGCGCGATGCTCGGCTGGGTGAGCAGCGAGAGCAGCGTGAAGAGCAGCACGGCGACGAACCACAGCGTGCCCTGGCGCACCATCACCGTGCGCGGGGCGCGCAGCGTCTCGTGCCGCTCCCGGTCGGTGGGGGAGCGGCCCTCCCGCGCCCACGCCAGGGAGCGCAGGAGCCGCCGCGTGATCCAGACCAGGCCCACGACGACCGCGAGCCCGACGTACACCGGCGTCGCGATGAAGTGCGCCAGCCGGAAGTCGCGGCCCAGCGGCTCGTCGGGGCGCACGAGCAGCAGGAGAGCGATGACGACCCCGGCACCGATGAGGTTGGCGGTCAGCAGGATGAAGGTGAGCAGGGCCTGCACCCGCACGCGCAGCACCTGCGGGCTCTGGTCGGGGGCGCCGAGCAGCCGCGAGCCGTAGGGGCTGCGGGCGTCGGCGCTGGTCACGGGTCGCATCGTAGGGTGCGGGGGACCCCGCGTGAGCGGGAACACGGCGGGGTGGTGGGGGGTTGTCACGAGCATGTCGGGGATGACCGGGATGGGTGCCGCGTGGCGTCACCTGCGCACCGACCGCTCGGCGGTCGGCACGCGGGTGGACCGCGCCGTCGTACGACGGGTGGTCGGCGCCGCGCGTCCCCACCGGCGGGTGCTCACGGCGTTCGCCGGCGTCACCGTGCTCGACGCGATGCTCGTCGTCGTCACCCCGCTGCTGGTGCAGCGGCTGGTGGACGACGGCGTGGTCGCGGGCGACGTGCAGGTCGTCGCCGTCGTCGCCGGTCTCATGGCCGTGGTGGCGCTCGTCGACGCCGCCCTCGGCGTGCTCGGCGGCTGGCTGTCGTCGCGCATCGGGGAGGGCCTCATCCTCGACCTGCGCACCCAGGTCTTCGCCCACGTGCAGCGCCAGGGCCTCGCCTTCTTCACGCGCACCCAGACCGGTGCCCTGGTCTCGCGGCTCAACAACGACGTCATCGGCGCGCAGCGCGCGTTCACCACGGTGCTGTCGAACGTCGTCGCCAACTCGGTGGCCGTCGTGGTCGTCGGCGTGACGATGGTGGCCCTGAGCTGGCAGGTGACGCTGCTGTGCCTCGTGATGTTCCCCGTGCTGTTCGGGGTGTCGCGCTGGGTGGGCGCCCGCCTGGCCGGGCTCACCCGCGAGCAGATGGACGGCAACGCCGACCTCGGCAACGTCATGACGGAGCGCTTCAACGTCGGCGGCGCGATGCTGCTGAAGCTGTTCGGGCGCCGGGGCGAGGAGGACGCGCTCTACGCGGCCAAGGCGACCCGGGTCCGCGACCTCGGCGTCCGCATCGCCCTGCTGACCCGCCTCTTCGCCTCGGTCATGATGCTCGTCCCGGCCATGGCGACCGCGCTCGTGTACGGCGTCGGCGGCTGGCTCGTGGTGCGGGGCGACCTGACGCTCGGCACGCTGCTCGCCCTGGCGACCCTGCTGCTGCGCCTCCTCGGGCCGATGCAGGGCCTGTCGAACGTGCGCATCGACGTGATGACGGCGCTGGTCAGCTTCGAGCGGGTCTTCGAGGTGCTCGACCTGCCGTCGACGGTGACGGAGCGGGCCGACGCGGTGCCGCTGCGGGTGGCGGACGGGAGCCGCGGGGTGCGGCTGGAGTTCGACCACGTCGGCTTCGCCTACCCGGACCCGTCGACGACGACGCTGGCCTCGCTCGAGGCGGTCGCCAGCCCCGACCGCGGCGCCGCCGCCGAGCCCGTGCTGCACGACATCACGTTCGTCGCCGAGCCCGGTCAGACGGTCGCCCTCGTCGGCCCCTCCGGCGCCGGCAAGACCACGATCACCCACCTGGTGGCCCGCCTGTACGACGCCACGTCCGGCACCGTGCGCGTCGCCGGCCACGACGTGCGCTCGGTGACGCTGGAGTCGTTGGAGGACGTGGTCGGCTACGTCACGCAGGACGCCCACATGTTCCACGACACGATCCGGGCGAACCTGCGCTACGCGCGGCCCGACGCGAGCGAGGAGCAGATCTGGGACGCCCTCGAGGCCGCCCGCATCGCCCCGCTGGTGCGCTCGCTGACCCACGGCCTCGACACCGTCGTGGGGGACCGGGGCTACCGGCTCTCCGGGGGCGAGCGCCAGCGGCTCGCGATCGCCCGGCTGCTGCTCAAGGCGCCGCCGCTGGTCGTGCTCGACGAGGCCACCGCCCACCTGGACGGCGAGTCCGAGCAGGCCGTGCAGCGGGCCCTCGACGCGGCGCTCGAGGGGCGGACCTCGCTCGTCATCGCCCACCGGCTCTCGACGGTGCGCAACGCCCACCGCATCCTCGTGGTCGACGACGGCCGCATCGTGCAGAGCGGCACCCACGCGGAGCTGCTGGCGCAGGGCGGGCTCTACGCCACGCTCCACGGCACCCAGCTGCGCGACGACGTCACGCCCGCCGGCTGACGGGCGTCAGGTGCGGGAGCGCTCCCGCTCGGCGCGGATGCGGGCCTGCACCTCGGCCTGCTTGCGCTCCTCCTCCTCGGCGCGGGCCCGGCGCTCGGCGCGCAGCCGGTCACGGCGGGCGGGTCCGCCGCGCCACTCGTCGTACGCGAGGTAGCAGAAGCCGAACACGGCGAGCAGGCCGAAGAACCACCACTGCAGCCCGTAGAAGAGGTGCGGGCCCTCGTCGAGCTCCGGCAGCGGCGGCGGGTCGAGGGGCTCGGCGGCCTCGGGGGACTCCTCGGCCAGGTCGACGAAGCCCGTGAGCACCTCGCGGTCCAGCGCCTCGCCGATGCGGGCCGAGGAGATCGAGCGCGTCGACTGCTGCGTGACCGCGGTGCTGCCGCCGTCGGTGGCGTCGCGCCGCACCCAGCCGGTCACGGTCACCTCGCCGGGCGGGGGAGCGGGCAGCGCGTCCGTGTCGGTGCCGCGCAGGCCCCCGCTGTTCTCCGTGGCCATCCAGCCGCGGTCGACGAGCAGGGAGGTGCCGTCGGCGAGGACGAGCGGGACGACGACGTCGACGCCCGGGGCGCTGTCACGGGTGCGGTAGCGGACCACCACGGAGTCCTCGACGGCGTAGGTGCCGGTCGCCGTCACCGCGGTCCACTCCTCGCCGGCGTCCACCGGCTCGCCGACGCCCAGCACGTCGGTCACCTCGACCGGCTCCCGACCCTCGTTGCGCTCCACGATCGAGTTGCGGTCGCGGCGGTCGTCGAGCCGGTGGAACTGCCACTGGCCCAGCACCCACGCCAGGTAGGTGAGCAGCACGACGGCGATCCCGAACAGGATCCAGCGCCGGGACAGCAGGAAGCGGAAGGAACCCACCTCCAGAGGCTATCCGGCGACCGTCCGCGACCTAGACTCGACTCATGAGCCAGTCCGTCGACCTCCCCCTGCTGCCCCGCGGCGCCGCGGGGGGTCTGGTCGACCGCCACGGCCGCACCGCGACCGACCTGCGCGTCTCCCTCACCGACCGCTGCAACCTGCGCTGCAGCTACTGCATGCCGCCCGAGGGCCTCGACTGGATGCCGGTCGAGCAGACGCTGACCGACGACGAGGTCGTCCGGCTGGTCGGCATCGGGGTGCACCACCTGGGCATCCGCGAGGTGCGCTTCACCGGGGGCGAGCCGTTGGTGCGGCGCGGGCTCGTCGACATCGTCACCCGGGTGCGCCGCGACGCGCCCGACGTCGACCTGTCGCTGACCACCAACGCGCTCGGCCTGGCGCGCACCGCGCAGGCCCTGGCCGACGCCGGGATCGACCGCGTCAACGTCAGCCTCGACAGCATCCGCCCCGACTCGTTCGCGAGGGTCACGCGTCGCGACCGCCTGCACGACGCGCTGGCGGGCGTCGAGGCCGCGGCCGCAGCGGGCCTGACGCCGGTCAAGATCAACGCGGTGCTGCTGCGCGGCATCAACGACGGCCAGGCCCCCGAGCTGACCCGGTGGGCGCTGGAGAACGGCTACGAGCTGCGGTTCATCGAGCAGATGCCGCTCGACGCCCAGCACGACTGGTCCCGCACCGAGATGGTCACGGCCGAGGAGATCCTGGCGTCCCTGCAGGCCGCGTTCACCGTGGTCCCCTCGGAGGAGGCCCGGGGCAGCGCGCCGGCCGAGCGGTTCCTCGTCGACACCGGCACCGTCCGGGGCGTCGTCGGGGTCATCGCGTCGGTCACGCGCCCGTTCTGCGGAGACTGCGACCGCGTGCGGATCACCGCCGACGGCCAGGTGCGCAACTGCCTGTTCGCCCGCTCCGAGTCGGACCTGCGGGCCGCCCTGCGCGGTGACGCCGACGACGCCGAGGTCGCCGAGCAGTGGCGGCGCGCCATGTGGACGAAGGCCGCGGGGCACGGCATCAACGACCCCAGCTTCCTGCAGCCGACGCGGTCCATGTCCGCCATCGGCGGCTGAGCCCAGCCCCCGAGCCCAGCCCCCGAGCTCAGCCCCCGGCCCGGTGGCCGGGCTCGGGGTCGGGCTCGTCGTCGGTCACGACCTCCGCCGCGGGCACGACGTCGCGCAGGAAGTCCCGCGCACCGAGGAAGTCCGACAGCGACGCCCGGTGGTCGTCGCAGGCCAACCAGATCTTGCGGCGCTCCGGGGTGTGCAGCCGCGGGTTGTTCCACCGCAGGGCCCACGTGGCGTCGGCACGGCAGCCGCGCGCGGAGCAGGTCGCGGGCGCGCTCACGCGCCGGCCCGGCCGCCCGCGGGCCGCTCGTCGAGGTCGTCGTCCCAGACCGGGTCGTCCCAGTCGACGTCGTCCCACGCGGAGTCGTCCCGGGAGCGGGGTGAGCCGGGTCCCGCGGCGACGTCGTCACCGGGGCCGATCCGCAACGTCTCGCCGGAGGCGGGCGGGAGCGCGTACGCGTCGACGGGCTCGATCTCGAAGTCCTCGCTCTGCTGGGAGGTGACGTTGGCCGCGACCACCGCGAAGTACGGCAGGAAGACGGCCCCGGCGAGCAGCACCCACCGCAGCCAGCCCGGGCCGACGGCGAAGGCGCCGAGGAAGCACAGGGTGCGCACGGACATCGCGATGAAGTAGCGGCGGCGGCGCTGGTCGAGCTCGTCGGTGGGGGAGACCGGGGCGGTGGTGATCCGGACGGCGTCGGCCTTCGGCGCGGTACGGCGGGGACGCGTCGGCATGTCCTCCACTGTACGTCGGTAGCATCACCCGACCCGGGCCGTGCTGGGCCGGACCCCGTCCCACGAGGAGACCACCATGACCAGCCGCACCTACCGCGTCACCGAGATCGTCGGCACCTCCCCCGACGGCATCGACCAGGCAGTCCGCAACGGCATCAACCGCGCCGGCGAGACGCTGCGCCACCTCGACTGGTTCGAGGTCACCCAGGTGCGCGGTCACGTCAAGGACGGGCAGGTCGACCACTTCCAGGTCTCGATGAAGGTCGGCTTCCGCCTCGAGGACCAGTGAGCACCGCCCGTCCGCCGCTGCGGGCCGTGCCGCCCGGCGTGACCGGGCGGCGGACGGGTTTTCCGGTACCTGTCGGTAAGCACTAGCGTCGCGGAGCGTGAGCGACGCAGAGCAGACCGGGCCGCTGGGCCGCACCGTCCTCGTCACCGGGGGCAACCGCGGCATCGGCCGCGCGATCGCCGAGGCCTTCCTCGCGCAGGGGGACCGGGTCGCGGTGACGACCCGGAACGGCGGCGCCCCCGAGGGGGCGCTCGACGTCCGCTGCGACGTCACGGACCCCGCGCAGGTGGACGCGGCCTTCGCACAGGTCGAGGCCGAGCTGGGGCCTGTCGAGGTGCTCGTCGCCAACGCCGGCATCACGAAGGACACGCTCCTGCTCCGCATGAGCGAGGACGACTGGTCCTCGGTCATCGAGACCAACCTCACGGGCACCTTCCGCCTGGTGAAGCGGGCCGCGAAGGGCATGCTGCGGCAGCGGCGCGGCCGCATCGTCCTCGTCTCCTCCGTCGTCGGCCTGCTGGGCTCGGCGGGCCAGGTCAACTACGCCGCCTCCAAGTCGGGTCTCGTCGGCCTCGCCCGCTCGACGGCGCGCGAGCTCGGCAGCCGCGGCATCACCGCCAACGTGGTGGCCCCCGGGTTCGTCGAGACCGACATGACCGACGTCCTCACCGACGCCCAGCGCGACGCCATCAGGACGCAGGTGCCGCTGGGCCGCTACGCCCACCCGGCGGAGGTCGCGGGCGCCGTCACGTGGCTGGCGAGCGAGCACGCGGCGTACGTGACCGGCGCCGTCATCCCCGTCGACGGCGGCCTCGGCATGGGGCACTGAGCGAGCCGCCCCGCTCGACCGCACCACCCCCCGCGCACGACCGGACCACCACCACCCGTCACGGGTAGAGAAGAGGACACGCAGCAGATGGGCATTCTCGAGGGCAGGCGCATCCTGGTCGCCGGCGTCACCATGGACTCCTCCATCGGCTTCGCGACCGCGAAGTTCGCGCAGGAGCAGGGTGCGACCGTGCTGATCTCCAACTTCGGCCGGGCGCTCGGCATCACGCGGCGCATCGCCAAGCGCCTGCCGGTCGAGCCCGCCGTGCTCGAGCTGGACGTGACCGATCCCGAGCACCTGGCGGGCCTCGAGGCGGCGGTGCGCGAGCACGTCGACGGCCTCGACGGCGTCGTGCACTCCATCGCCTACGGCAACCCCGAGACGCTGCTCGGCGGCAGGTTCCTCGACGGCCCGTGGGAGGACGTGGCGCAGGCGGTGCACGTGTCGGCGTACTCGCTGAAGTCGCTCGCCGTCGCCACCCGCCCGCTGCTCTCGCGCGGCTCCTCGGTCGTGGGTCTCACGTTCGACGCGACGGTGGCGTGGCCGGCGTACGACTGGATGGGCGTCGCGAAGGCGGGTCTGGAGTCCACCGCGCGCTACCTCGCCCGTGACCTCGGCGCCGACGGCATCCGCGTCAACCTGGTCTCCGCGGGGCCCCTCAAGACCCTGGCCGCGAAGGCCATCCCCGGCTTCGAGGACCTCGAGGCGCTGTGGGAGACCAAGGCGCCGCTGGGCTGGGACAACAAGGACCAGGAGCCGACGGCCCGGGCCGTGTGCGCCCTGCTCTCCGACCTGTTCCCGGCCACGAGCGGCGAGATCGTGCACGTCGACGGCGGCTTCCACGCCATGGGGGCCTGACCTCCGCGGAGCCGGTCGGCCGACGCGCTCCGGCGGAGGGACGCGGCACGGCGGTGGTGCCCCGGGATGCGGGGCACCACACCGAGCGCAGCTCCTCCCTCCCAGTCGGAGCTGCGGGCGTGGTGCCCCGGGAGGCTGAGCCTCCCTCCCATGAGAGCCCGCTCAGCCTACCGCAGGCCCCCTGACCCGGGCGTGACTCGACCGGTCGGGCGGACAGCGGGGCACGGTCGGTGGGACCATCGGGCGTGAGCTCCCCCCAGCCCGCGCCGACCCGGCGCCTCGTGATCCTGCGCCACGCCGAGGCCGCGCCGGCCGCGGCCTCCGACCACGACCGCGACCTGACGCCCGACGGGCGCGCCGCGGCAGCCGCCGCCGGACGGTGGCTGCTCGCCGAGCAGCACGCGCCGTCGGCGGCCCTCGTCTCCGACGCGCTGCGCACGCGCCGCACGTGGGAGGAGCTGGCGACCGCGGCCGGCTGGCTCGACGTGCCGGTCGAGCACGCGGCGCCGCTCTACTCCGCCGGCCCCGAGACGGCGCTGGACCTCGTGCGCGGGACGGACGGCGACGTCGCCACGCTGGTGCTCGTCGGGCACAACCCGACGGTCGCGTCGCTGGCCCACCTGCTGCACGACGGGCAGGGCAACGAGCGGGCGGCGGTGCGGATGGCGCAGGGGTACCCGCCCGCCGCCGTCACCGTCCTGGCCTGCCCGGTGCCGTGGTCGGAGCTGGCGTGGGGCGGGTGCCGGCTCGTGGACTTCCACGTCGCCGGCGCCTGAGGGCGGGTCAGGACAGGTCGGGCGACGGCGTGACGAAGCCGGCGGCCGCGTCGGCGGCCTCGATCTCCTCGCGGGAGATGCCGAGCAGGTAGAGGATCGTGTCGAGGTAGGGCACGTTGACCGACACCTCCGCCGCCTCGCGCACCGCGGGCTTGGCGTTGTAGGCGATGCCCAGCCCGGCGGTGCTCAGCATGTCGAGGTCGTTGGCGCCGTCACCGATCGCGATGACCGACTCCACCGACACCCCCACCTCGGCGGCGAACTGCCGCAGCGCGACGGCCTTGCCGGCGCGGTCGACGACCGGGCCCACGATGCGGCCGGTGAGCCGGCCGTCGACGATCTCGAGCTCGTTGGCCCGGGCGAAGTCGATGCCCAGCTCGGCAGCGAGGCGGTCGGTGACCTGGCTGAAGCCGCCCGAGACGATCGCGAAGCGGTAGCCCAGCCGCTTGAGCACCCGCACCATCGTGCGCGCGCCGGGCGCCAGGCGGATGCCCTCGTAGACCGCGTCGAGCGCCGTGGCCTCGACGCCCTCGAGGCGGGCGACCCGCTGGCGCAGCGACTCCTCGAAGTCGAGCTCGCCGCGCATGGCGGCCTCGGTCACCTCGGCGACCTCGCGCTCGCAGCCGGCGTGCGCGGCGAGCATCTCGATGACCTCGCCCTGGATGAGCGTGGAGTCGACGTCCATGACGATGAGGCGCATGCCGCGCCGCAGCAGGTCGGCGGGCTGCACGGCGACGTCGACGCCCTGGCGGGCGGCCTCGGCGGCGAGCGCGGCGCGCAGGTGCTCGGGGGCGGTGCCCGAGACGTGCAGGTCGATGGCGGTCACGGGGTAGCGGGCCATGCGCTCGATGCGGTCGATGTTCGCCCCGGTCTCCGCGATGCGCCCGGTGATGGCGGCCAGCGCCCCGGCGCGCAGGGGGGCCCCGATGACGGAGACGTGCACGCGACCGTCGCCCCGTCGCCGGTTGTCGCCCGTGCCCTGCTCGACGTCCACCTGCATCTCGAGCTCACCGGCGGCGCGGGTGATCTCGGCCCGCAGCCGCTCGACGTCGTCGGGTGCGGTGACGAGCACGCCGAGCACCATCCGGCCGCGGAGCACGATCTGCTCGACGTCGACCACGTCCACGTCGCCGGCGGCGAGGGTGGCCAGCACGGCGCTGGTCACGCCGGGGCGGTCCTTGCCGGTCAGGGTCACCAGGACCGTGTCGGTCGTGGGACCGGCGCCGCCGGGTACGGCGGACGGCTCCGGCTGGCGGGGGGCGGCGGGCTCGCTCATCGCGGCGAAGGCTACCGCCGGGGGACGGGTGCGCCGTACCCGGTGCGCGGCGCCGCGGTGGGTCCGGGCTGGGTCCGGGCTGGGTCCGGGCTGGGTCCGGGCTGGGTCCGGGGTCAGTCCGGGGGCCACGCCTCGGGGGAGGCGGCCGCGGTGAGGGCGTGGCGCGCGGCGCGGGCGAGGTCGTCGAGGGCCGCGCGGCGCGCGACGGTCTCGCCCAGGGTGACCGCGGCACCGTCGTCACCGGCGCCGAGCTCGGCGACGCGCAGCAGGCGCAGGCCGCGCGCGGCGAGCTGCACGCAGCGGGCCGGCACCCCGTCGGGGGCGTCGATGCGGGGCACGGCGGTGAGGTCCAGCAGGTCGTCGGCGAGGTCGGGGTTCCAGCGGGCGACGTCGAGCCGCGCCAGGCGCTCCGCCACCTCGAGCAGCGCGGCGCGCAGGGCGCGGTCGGCGGCACCGACGTCGGGGAGGGGACGGCGGGACGCGGGGTGCTGCTCCCACTCCACGGCGGCGCCCACGGCGACGGGCACCCAGCCGACGCCGGCGGCCGGCGCCAGGACGGCCTCGCCCGCGTCGATCGCCGCGGCGTTGAGCTCGCGGGGACCGCCGAGCCCGACGGGGTCGCCGGGGGCGGGGAACGCGGCACCCACCTCGTGGGCGCCGGCGCGGCGCAGGCCGCCGAGCACCTCGGCGGCGGTGGCCGGGTCCTCGCCGGGGGCGGCGAACACGTGGCGCACGCCGTGCTCGGCGAGCGCATCGAGCACGTCGTCGGCGGCCGCGCGCCCCCGCAGCCAGGCGGTTCCCCACCACGCGAACGTCAGCGAGACGGGCACGGCGATCACGCCCCGAGGGTACGGACCGGGCCGGCGCCGCCGGTCGATAGGGTGCTCGTCATGACCGCTGTGCTCGAGCTCGCCGACGTGACGGTCCGACGCGGGGAGGCGGTGCTGCTCGACCGCGTCACGTGGGTGGTGGACGAGGGCGAGCGGTGGGTCGTCCTCGGCCCGAACGGCGCGGGCAAGACGACGCTGCTGCAGATCGCCGCCGCCCAGCTGCACCCCACCGACGGCGCCGTCGGTCTCCTCGGCGAGCTGCTCGGCACGGTCGACGTCTTCGAGCTGCGTCCTCGGATCGGGGTGGCCAGCGCGGCGGTGGCCGAGCGCATCCCGCGGGGCGAGAAGGTGCGCGACCTCGTGCTCACGGCGGCGCACGGCGTCGTGGGGCGCTGGCGCGAGCAGTACGACGAGGTGGACGAGGCCCGCGCCGACGCGCTGCTGCGCGAGCTCAGCGTCGAGCACCTCGCCGACCGCGTCTTCGGCACCCTGAGCGAGGGCGAGCGCAAGCGCGTGCAGATCGCCCGGTCCCTGATGACCGACCCCGAGCTGCTGCTGCTCGACGAGCCCGCCGCCGGTCTCGACCTCGGCGGCCGCGAGGACCTCGTCAGCACGCTGTCCGTGCTCGCCTACGACCCCGACTCGCCGGCGACGGTCCTCGTCTCCCACCACGTCGAGGAGATCCCGCCCGGGTTCACCCACGCCCTCCTGCTGCGCCAGGGGCGCGTCGTGGCGGCCGGGCCGCTGGCCGAGACGCTCACCGAGGGGAACCTGTCCGCCACCTTCGACACCCCGCTGACCGTCGCCCTCGAGGAGGGCCGCTGGTCGGCGCGCCGTCGGACGCGCCGCCAGGCCGGCGCGTGAGCCCGCTCGAGCTGGTGGCGATCCTCGTCGCCGGCGCGGCGGCGGGCGCCATCAACACGGTGGTCGGCTCGGGCACGCTGATCACCTTCCCGACGCTGATCGCGCTCGGCGTGCCGCCCATCACGGCGAACGCCTCGAACACCATCGGGCTCGTGCCCGGCTCGCTCTCGGGCGCGTGGGGCTACCGGCGCGAGCTCGTGGGCCAGCGCGCCCGCCTGCTCCGCTTCGCGAGCGCCTCGGCGCTGGGCGGCGTGCTGGGCGCGGTGCTCCTCTTCACGCTCCCCGACGACGCGTTCGCCGCCATCGTCCCCGTGCTCATCCTGCTCGGGCTCGTGCTGGTGGTGACGGGCCCGCGGATCTCGAAGGCGATCGCCCGCCGTCGCGAGGAGCGGGGCGCGGGCGAGGTCCCGGAGCACGGCCCGCGCTGGCTGTGGCCGGTGGTGGCCCTGACGGGGGTGTACGGCGGCTACTTCGGCGCCGCCCAGGGCATCATCCTCATGGCGTTCCTGGGCATCGGGCTGCCCGAGACCCTGCAGCGCCTCAACGCGATGAAGAACCTGCTGGTGGCCCTCGTCAACGGCATCTCCGGCGTGCTGTTCGCGATCTTCGTCGACGTCGACTGGACGGTCGTGCTGCTCGTCGGCGTCGGCGCGGTCGTCGGGGCCCAGCTCGGTGCGCGGTACGGCCGCAAGCTGCCCGACCACGTCCTGCGCGGGTTCATCGTGGTCGTGGGCGTCGCCGCCCTCGCCGCGTTCCTGCTCGGCTGAGGGCTCAGCGCACCTTCATCACGTAGGTCTGCCGGGCGAACCGGTCGTGCACGCCCTGGCGCAGCCCCGGGTCGGAGGCGATGGACCAGGCGATGGCGGCGAGCACGACGACCTCGGCCAGCGACGCCAGCGCCGGACCCGCGAACGGCACGAGACCGAGCAGCGTCACCAGGTGGAAGGCGTTGCGCCGCAGGGACTGCGTCGGTGTGACCCTCGCCCCGCCCTGCCCGACGACCTGCAATCCCATGAGGGCCTTGCCAGGGGTGCGGCCGGTGGTGGTCTCGAAGAAGAGCTGGTAGCCCAGCGCGACCACCGCCAGGCTCACGGTCACCGTCGCCCCCGCGACCCAGGAGGCGACCGCGTCGCTGTCGGGCCCCAGGAGCAGCGCACGGACCAGCGGGCGCACGACGAGCCCGGCGACGACGGCGACGACCAGCCAGTCGACGAGGCGGGCCACGAGCCGGTCCACCAGGTCACCGGGACGGGGCGGGGGCGTGCCGCGCTCGGCCGGGTGGGGCACGCCGTACCCGCCGGGGGGAGGGAGGTGGCTCACGGTGGCTCCTTCCACGGCCGCCGCTCGGCGCCGCCCGTCCACCGTAGCCGCGGTCGTGGGACCGGTGCCGTCATCCTCCCCAGGCGGTCAGCCACCGCTCCAGCGCCCGGTAGACCTCGGCGCGGGCGGGGGCGCGGGAGAGCACGACGTCGTGCCGGGCGCCCGGCACGGTGACGAGCGTGAGGTGGCGGGCGCCGACGTACGGGGCCCACCGCTTGATCTGCTCCACGTCGAGCACGACGTCCGAGCTGTGCACGTCCTCGCTCATCTCGGCCGGCGAGGTGGTGCGGTCCGAGGACAGCACGAGCACGGGTACGGCGACCGCGAGCCCGCGGTGCAGCTCGGCGTGGGCGCGGCGCACCGCCCGCAGCCACCCGAGGCTGACGGGCAGCGACTCCAGGGGCTTCCAGCGCAGGTCGAAGTCGAACTCGCCCTCGTGGTCGCGGTGCAGGCTGCGGCCGTAGAGCCCGCTGACCGAGCGGGGGAGCACGCGGCGGGGCAGGACCGCGCCGAGGCGGTCGATCACCTGGGTGCCGACGGTGCGCATGAGCAGGGAGCCGCGCAGGTCGAACCAGGGGGAGTTGAGGACCAGCGCCGCGAGCCCGTGCGGGCGCCGGTCGTGGGCCCACAGCGCGAGGACGAGGCCGCCGGTGCTGTGCCCCGACGCGATGACCCGGGTGTGCCCGTCCCGCTCGACGATGCGCTCCCACGCGGCGTCGAGGTCCCCGTGGTACTCACGGAGGTCGGCGACGAACGCCGGTGTCTGGTGCTCGCGCAGCGACCGGCCGTACTTGCGCAGGTCGACCGCGTAGACGTCGTAGCCCTGCTCGGCCCACCAGTCGGCGTACTCGGTGTGGAAGAAGTAGTCGCAGAAGCCGTGCACGTGCAGCAGGGCACCGCGGGCGGTGCCGACGGCGGGCCGGTGGACGAGGGTGGTGACGACCTCGCCCTCGTCGTCGGGGGGCAGGGGGATGGTCTCCGCGGTGTACGGCGCACCCAGCAGGTCGGGGACGGCCCCGGTCACGGCGTGGCTCATGCGCCCCATGATGGCAGCGGCGGGGCGCCCGCGGCGCGCCCGCCTCGACGTGGGCGGGCCGGGCCCGGCACCCGTAGTCTCGCTCCGGTGAGCACCACGACCCGGGCACGGCGCGTCGCGACGACGTACGTGCGCGACGGGGTGGGGCGGTGGCGCTCCGGCTCCAGCGCGGGGCAGGCCTGGGTGGTGGGCGTGCTGGCCGCCGGCGTGGCCTGCTGCCTCGCGGTCTCGCTCGTCGACTACGACCTGATGCCGGTCGCGGCGTACATCGTGTGGCTGCTCGCGGGCACGGCGCTGCTGCGGTTCTGGCCGCTGGTGGTGCACGCGCTCGTCTGCCTGGTCGCGGGGGTGACGGCCGTGCTGGTCGACGGGTCCTTCGGGGGCGCCCGCACGTCGTCACTGGTCGCGATGCTCGTCGCCGTGGGCCTGACGCTGCTGCACGGGCGACGCCAGCGCACCGGGCTGCCGAGCCTGATGAGCGAGGGCCTCCTGGTCGACCTGCGGGACCGGCTGCAGGCGCAGAGCACCGTGCCGCCGCTCCCGACCGGGTGGCGGGCGGAGTCGGCGATGCGCCCGGCGCACGGGGTGGCGTACGCCGGGGACTTCCTCGTCGCCGAGCTCGACGAGGACGGGCGTCACCTCGAGATGATCCTCGTCGACGTGTGCGGCAAGGGCCTGGCGGCGGGCACGCAGGCCCTCCAGTTCGCGGGCGCCCTCGGCGGGCTGCTCGGCGCGCTGCCGCCGGTCGCGCTGATGTCGGCGGCCAACGCGTTCCTGCTGCGGCAGGGGGACGACGAGTCGTTCGCGACCGCGGTGCACGTGCGGATCCACCTGACCTCGGGCGCCTACGGCATCGTCAGCGCCGGCCACCCGCCGGCGCTGCGGTACGACGCGGCGAGCGGCAGCTGGGTGGCCGACCACGCGCGGGGGACCGCGCTCGGGGTGGACCACCGCCCCGAGCTGGTGACGAGCACCGGGACCCTCGCGGCGGGCGAGGGGCTGATGTTCTACACCGACGGCGTCATCGAGTCGCGGGACGCCGACCTCGGCGTCGGGCTCGACTGGCTGCGCGCCACGGCGGCGGAGGAGGTGGCCCGCCGCGGCTTCCCGGGCGTGGCGCGACGGATCGTGGACCAGGTCGCGCGGGGCGACGACGACCGCGCGGTGCTGGTGCTGCACCGGGAATAGCCCGGCGGGCCCGGTCGTTCCCGTGATAGTTTCGCTTTCAACTACACGAGGAGTGAGCGACATGCAGATCGGGATCTTCACGGTCGGCGACGTGACCGCCGACCCCACCACGGGGCGCACGCCGAGCGAGCACGAGCGGATCAAGGCGACCGTGGCGATCGCGCGCAAGGCCGAGGAGATCGGTCTCGACGTGTTCGCGACCGGCGAGCACCACAACCCGCCGTTCATCTCGTCGAACCCCACCGCGACGCTCGCCTACGTCGGCGCGCAGACCGAGCGGATCATCCTCTCGACCGCCACGACGCTGATCACGACGACGGACCCGGTGCTCATCGCCGAGGACTACGCCAAGATCCAGCACCTCACCGACGGCCGCGTCGACCTCATGATGGGGCGCGGCAACACCGGCCCCGTCTACCCCTGGTTCGGCAAGGACATCCGCCGCGGCCTCGAGCTCGCCATCGAGAACTACGCGCTGCTGCACCGCCTGTGGCGCGAGGACGTCGTGGACTGGGAGGGGAAGTTCCGCACCCCGCTCCAGGGCTACACCTCGACGCCGCGCCCGCTCGACGGCGTACCCCCGTTCGTGTGGCACGGCTCGATCCGCAGCCCTGAGATCGCCGAGCAGGCGGCCTACTACGGCGACGGCTTCTTCCACAACCACATCTTCTGGCCGGCGTCGCACACGCGGCAGATGGTGGCGCTCTACCGCCGCCGGTTCGAGCACTACGGCCACGGCAGCGCCGACCAGGCGATCGTCGGGCTCGGCGGGCAGTTCTTCATGCGCCGCAACAGCCAGGACGCGGTGCGGGAGTTCCGCCCGTACTTCGACAACGCCCCGGTCTACGGCCACGGCCCGTCGCTGGAGGACTTCACCTCGCAGACGCCGCTGACGGTCGGGTCGCCGCAGGAGGTGCTGGAGCGCACGCTGTCGTTCCGCGACTACGTCGGGCACTACCAGCGCCAGCTGTTCCTCGTCGACCACGCCGGGCTGCCGCTGAAGACGGTGCTCGAGCAGCTCGACCTGCTGGGCGAGATCCTGCCGGAGATGCGCAAGGGCTTCGCCGAGGGCCGGCCCGCACACGTGCCCGACGCGCCGACCCACGGCTCTCTCGTGGCCGCGGCCGGCGGCGCCCGGGACACGACGGTGCACGCCACCGACGACGTCACCGGTCACCGCGTGGAGGACGACGCCCCCGTGCAGGCGACGGCATGACCCGCGTCGTCGTCGTCACCGCCGGGCTCTCGCAGCCGTCGTCGACGCGTCTGCTCGCCGACCGCCTCGCCGACGCCGTCACCGCGGCGCTGGCGGAGCGGGGCGAGCGGGTCGAGCTCGACGTCGTCGAGCTGCGCGACCACGCCCACGCGCTGGCCGACCACCTGCTGACCGGCTTCGCGAGCGGCGACCTCGCCGAGGCGATCGGCGCGGTGGCGCGCGCCGACGCCCTGGTGGTCGTCACGCCGGTGTTCAGCGCGTCGTACTCGGGGCTGTTCAAGACGTTCTTCGACGTGCTGGAGCCCGAGACGCTGGCGGGTACGCCGGTGCTGCTGGCCGCCACCGCGGGCACGCCGCGGCACTCGCTCGTGCTGGAGCACGCGCTGCGGCCGCTGTTCGCCTACCTGCGCGCCACCACCGTGCCGACGGCCGTCTTCGCGGCGACGGAGGACTTCGGTGCCGGCGACGGCCACCTGGCCTCCCGGGTGCACCGGGCCGCCGGCGAGCTCGCCGACCTGGCCGCGGGCACCCGTCGTACGACGCCGCGCCGCCAGGCCGCGCTGCCCGCCGCCGACGATGAGTTCGGCGAGGTCATCCCCTTCGAGCAGCTGCTGCGGGGCTCCGACCCGCGGTGAGGGTGGGGTGGCGGGTTCCCCGGTGCACCGGGGAACCCGCCACGAAGCCCAGCCCGCTCAGTGGCGGTAGGTGCCGTGGAGGATCGCGCGGCCGAGGGTCTTGAACGCCAGGTGGAAGGACACGACGGCGGGGGAGGCGTCGGCGTCGACGCCGAGCGACTCCTCTCCGACGGCGTGCACGACGAAGTAGTAGCGGTGCACCTGGTCGCCCTGGGGCGGGGCGGCGCCCATGAAGCCCTGGGTGCCGCCGTCGTTGCGCACGTGGAACGAGGAGCCCGGCAGCTCGCCGGCGGCCGCGCCGGTGTCCAGCGAGGTGACGGACGCCGGCAGGTCGACGAGCACCCAGTGCCAGAACCCGCTGGGGGTGGGCGCATCGGGGTCGAAGCAGGTGACGACGTAGGACTTCGTGCCCTCCGGCGCGCCGCTCCAGGACAGCTGCGGCGAGGTGTTGCCGAGCGCGGCGACCTGGTCGTCCTTCAGCGGCTGGCCGTCGGTGACGTCCGTGCTGGTCACCGTGAACGACGCCGCGGCGGGCAGGAGGGTGTACGGGTCGGGGCTGACGGGGCGTTCGAGACTCATGTCACGAACCTAGCCAGCGTTCCCAGGGTGGACCACGACGTCCGCCGCGGCGGTCGTCGGGGAGAATGCCCGCCGTGCCACTTCTGGAGGAGACCCTCGCCCGCATCGTCCCGCCGGACGCCGGGGCCCGTCGCGACGCCGCGGAGCGCCAGGCCCAGCTGACCAAGCCGGCGGGCGCCCTCGGTGTCCTGGAGGACCTGTCGGTGCAGCTGGCCGGCATCGCGCGCACCTGCCCGCCGCCGGCCCCGGCGCGCCCGGTGGTCGCCGTCTTCGCGGGGGACCACGGCGTCCTGGCCCAGGGCGTCTCACCGTGGCCGGCCGAGGTGACGCTGGGCATGGTGGAGAACTTCCGCGCCGGTGGGGCCGCGGTCAACGTGCTGGCCCGCTCCTGCGGCGCCGAGGTCGTGGTCGTCGACGTCGGGGTGGCCTCGCCGGTCGCGGCCGACGCGGTGGTCTGGGACCGGAACGTACGGCGGGGGACCGCCGACCTGCGCACCGGCGCCGCGATGCGCCCCGACGAGGCCCGCGCCGCGCTCGAGGTGGGGATCACGGTCGCCACCGAGCTGGTCGGGCGGGGCCACGACGTGCTGCTGACTGGTGACATGGGCATCGGCAACACGACACCCTCCGCCTGCCTCGTCGCGGCGCTCGCGGGGGTCGACCCGGCGGTCGCCACCGGGCGCGGCACGGGTGTCGACGACGCCACCCTGGCCCTCAAGACCCAGGTGGTCGCCGACGCGCTGGCGCGGCTCGCCGCGAGCGGCGCCGGCCCCGCCGCCGACCCGCTCACGACGCTCGCGGAGGTCGGCGGCCTGGAGCACGCGGCGCTGGCGGGCTACCTGCTCGGCGGCGCCGCGGCCGGCGTACCCGTCGTGCTCGACGGCTACATCGCCGGCTCGGCCGCGCTCGTCGCGCAGGCGCTGGCGCCCGAGGTCACCGCCTACCTCGTCGCCGGGCACCGCTCCGCCGAGCAGGGCCACACCGCGGCCCTGGCCCACCTCGGCCTGCGTCCGCTCGTCGACCTCGACCTGCGCCTCGGCGAGGGCAGCGGCGCCGCCCTGGCGCTCCCGCTCGTGCGCAGCGCGGCGCTCGTGCTCGCCGAGATGGCGACCTTCGACTCCGCGGGCGTGGCCCGCAAGGAGGCGTGATGGGCACCCGGGCCGACGAGCACCCGCCGTACCCGGTCGGGCTGCGCCTCACCGGCCGCCGCGTGCTCGTGGTGGGCGGCGGGCACGTCGCCCAGCGCCGCGTGCCGGCGCTCATCGCCGCCGGTGCCCGCGTGCACGTCGTCTCGCCGGTGCTCACCCCCGCCCTCGAGGGGATGCTGGCCGAGCTCACGTGGCGCGAGGGCCGGTTCACCCCGTCCGACCTCGACGGCGCCTGGTACGCCATCGCCACCACCGACGACCCGGAGGTCAATCACGCGGTGATCGAGGCGGCCGAGGAGCGCCGCATCTTCTGCGTGCGCGCCGACGACGCCCGCGAGGCCTCCGCCTGGACGCCCGCGGTGGGCCGCCACGGCGGCGTCACGGTCGCGGTCCTCGCCAACCGCGACCCCCGCCGTTCCTCGGCGCTGCGCGACGAGGTCGTCGCCGCCCTCGTCGACGGGCGCCTCGCCGTCGCCGGCACGGCCGACACCACGCCCGGCGTGGTGCTCGTCGGTGGCGGACCCGGCGACCCGACCCTCGTCACCGTCGCCGCCCGCCAGGCGCTGGCGTCCGCGGACGTCGTCGTCGCCGACCGGCTCGCCCCGCGCGAGCTGCTCGACGAGCTGGCCCCCCACGTCGAGCTCGTCGACGTCGCCAAGCTGCCCCGCGGCCGGGCCGCGAGCCAGGATGCCATCAACGCGGTGCTCGTCGACCGCGCCCGGGCCGGCAAGCGGGTCGTGCGGTTCAAGGGCGGCGACAACTTCGTCTTCGGCCGCGGCTACGAGGAGATCCAGGCCTGCCGCGCCGCGGGCGTGCCCGTCACGGTCATCCCCGGGCTGTCCTCCTCCATCTCGGTGCCCGGCGTCGCCGGCATCCCCGTGACCCACCGCGGGGTCGCCCACGAGTTCACGGTCATCTCCGGCCACATCCCGCCGGGCCACCCCGACTCCCTCGTCGCCTGGGACGCCCTGGCCCGGCTCCGCGGCACCCTGGTGCTGCTCATGGCGGTCGCCAACGCGGGCGCCATCGCCGAGGCCCTGGTGGCCGGCGGCCGCGACGCCGGCACCCCGGTCGCCGTCGTGGCCGAGGGCACGATGCCGGAGGAGCGCACCGTGCTGAGCACGCTGGGCACCCTCGCCGACGACATCGCCACCCAGGGCGTGCGCCCGCCGGCCATCATCGTGGTCGGCGAGGTGGTCGCGGTCGCGCACCCCGAGCGGTACGGCGAGGGCTGAGCATGGCGACCCTCGTCGAGGTCGACGCGGCGGACGACCCACGCCTGGCCGACTACCGCGACCTGCGCGACGTCAGCCTGCGCAAGCACGTCGAGGCCACCCACGGCCTCTTCCTCGCCGAGGGGGAGAAGGTGGTGCGCCGCTCCGTCGAGGCCGGCCACGTGCCGCGCTCGTTCCTCATGGCGCCCCGCTGGCTCGACGGGCTCGCCGACGTGCTGGCCACGACCGACGCGCCCTGCTACGTGGTCTCCGAGCAGCTCGCCGAGGAGGTCACCGGATTCCACGTCCACCGGGGCGCGCTGGCGTCGCTCGAGCGGCAGCCGCTGCCGCCGCTGGCCGACGTGCTCGCCGGCGCACGCTCGGTGCTCGTGCTGGAGGAGGTCGTCGACCACACCAACGTCGGCGCGATCTTCCGCAGCGGCGCCGCGCTCGGCTTCGACGCGGTCGTGCTCGCCCCGCGCTGCGCCGACCCGCTCTACCGCCGGGCGATCAAGGTCGCGATGGGGGCCGTCTTCTCCCTGCCCTGGACGCGCCTCGACGACTGGTACGACGCGCTGCCGCTGCTGTCGTCGTACGGCTTCACCACCGTGGCGCTCACCCTGGCCGACGACGCCGTCGACGTGGAGGAGGCGGTGCGCGGTGTCGACCGGCTCGCGCTCGTGCTCGGCTCCGAGGGCCACGGGCTGTCGGAGCGCTGGCAGGCCACGGCGGACCGGCGCGCCGTCATCCCGATGCACCACGGCATCGACTCGCTCAACGTGGCCGCCGCGAGCGCGGTGGCCTGCTACGTCGCCGCGCGCCGCTGAGCCGACCTCAGCGCCGGCCTCAGCGCCGACCTCAGAGCATGACCCCCACGCGGGTCGGCGTGAAGCCCGGGAAGACCTGGGCGGTGCTGGCCCCGAAGCGGCGCGAGACGACCTCGGCGAGCACGCTGCGGTAGTCGGTGGTCACCAGCAGGTCGGCGTCCGCGGTGTCGGTGAGCCCGGGCCACGAGCCGAGGTAGCGCCCGCCGCGCACACCCGCGCCGGCCAGCAGCATGACGTTGCCGTAGCCGTGGTCGAGGCCGTAGTTGTCGTTCTCGCGCACCCGGCGGCCGAACTCGCTGAGCGTCACCAGCGTGACCTTGTCGCCCAGCGCCCCGAGGTCGGTGAAGAAGGCCGCCATCGCGCCCGCGAGGTCGGCGACGTTGCGCTGCATGCCGCCCCAGCTCAGCGTGCCGAGGTCGGTGTGCATGTCCCAGTCGCCCTGGTCGACCGTGACGACCTTCGTGCCGACGTCGCCGCGGACCACCTGGGCGACGTGGCGCAGGGCCTTGCCGAGGTCGGTGTTCGGGTACGTCGCACCGTTGGCGGGGGTCGTGGGCAGCGCCCTGACGGGGGCGAAGTCGTCGACGGCCGCGAGCGCGGAGCGCACGCCGGTGCCGAGGGCCGAGGAGTCCGCGCCCCACAGCGACTGGATGGAGCGGCGCCGCCCGCCGAAGGTGTCCCACTGGTCGGCGCCGGCGAGCTGGAGGGACGCGGGGTCCCGCATCGCGGAGACCGCCTCGGCGCCGTACAGCGACGTGGGCACCATGCCGTCGCCCACGGCGACGCCGTCGAGCGGGTGGGTCGAGGCGTCCTGGCCGAGCAGGCGGTTGAGCCAGCCCTCGCGCGTCGTGCTGCCGGCCGTGGCGTCCTCCACCTCCTCCATCGCGGCGAAGTGCGAGCGGTTGGGGGCCGGCAGGCCGGTGGCGTGCACGGCGGCGAGCTTGCCGGCGGTCCACATCGGCAGCAGGGGCGCGAAGCCCGGGTGCAGGCCGAACATGGCGTCCTTGGCCAGCAGCCGCTCGGCGGGGACGGCGATGCGCGGCCGGGCGCGGTAGTAGACCGGGTCGGCGTGGGGCACGACGAGCGACAGCCCGTCGGCGGCCCCGCGCAGGGAGAGCACGACGAGGACCTTGTCGCTGGGCGTGGTGCCCGCCGCGGCGTACCCGGCGGAGACGTTGACCACCGCACCGCCGAAGGTGGCGGCGGCGCCGGCGAGCAGGGCGCCGCGCAGCAGGGTGCGCCGCGAGACGCCGGCGAACTCGTCGCAGCAGGCGGGGGCGGTGGCGGGACGGGGCTGGTTCACGGGGGTGCTCCGCTCAGCGCGTGAGGTGGTGGGGGGAGTCGAGCAGGATGGCCAGGAGCCGGTTGAACTCCCACTTGACCAGGGCGTGCGTCGCCGTGACGACCGTCGAGGGCTGGTAGCCCGTCGCCTCGCAGCACGCCTGCAGCAGCGCCGGCGTCGAGGGCGCGCCGAGCATCCGGCCGCAGAGGTGGTCGACGAGCTGCGCGAACGTGAGCGATGCCTGGGGGAGCCAGTCGGTGGGGGCCGCGTAGGCGATGTCGGTCTTGGGCCACCACCGGCCGGCCGCGCTCCAGTGGAAGGAGAACGAGGCCAGCGCGCGCGAGCCGGAGCTCCACGACGCGTTGTCGATCGGGGGACCGTCGGGCCGCGGCCAGCTGAACGGGCTGGAGCCGAGCGCGGTCGCCTGCCACAGCAGCTGGTTCACCGCCGAGCCGTCGGCCGTCGGTCGCGCGAGGGTGGCGCCGAGCGCGCGGTAGGTGCCCACGACGTCCTCGCCCGGGTCGCGCACCTTGCGCCCCGCCGACGCGAGGAACTCCGGGCGGGCCACGAGGGCCCGCAGCACCGCGGTGATGCTGGTGCCGCTGGCGAGGTAGACCGACGCGAGGTGGTCGACGAGGGCCGCGGGCGGGGAGTCCTGCACCAGCTTGGTCGCGATGCGCCGGCACACGCGCCGCGCGGTCGCGGGGTGGCGGGCGAGGTAGGTCAGGTAGGCCCGCGTCACGGCCCGGCCGTCGGGGTCGGCGTTCGGGTGGGAGAAGCCCATGACGCGGACGGGGCCCGTCGCGTGGTCCGTCGGCCGGTAGCTGGCGGCCCACGTCTTCCACACGTCGACGCGGTAGCCGGTGAGGATGCGGGCGGAGTCCTTGACGTCGGCCTCGGTGTAGTTGCCGCGGCCCACCGTGTGCAGCTCGAGCAGCTCCCGGCCGAGGTTCTCGTTCGGGCGGGTCTTCGTCGAGATGGCGTTGTCGAGGAAGAGCCCCATGGCGGGGTGCGTGGTGGCCGTGATGAGCAGGTCGGTGAAGGTGCCCAGGGCGCGGGCACGCAGCGCGTCGCCGTACGACGTGCGGTGCACGAAGTGCGAGTCCCCGTTGACCGGCACGTGGAAGTGGCCCTCCCACAGCTCGGCCATCAGCTCGTGCACCTGCCGCTGGGACGTGAGGCGCCGCATCATCAGCCAGCGCGCGTAGTCGGCCATCACGACCCAGCCGTGCTCGATCTCCGCGACCTGGCGCTCCCACAGGTCGCTCGGCGTGCGGTTCAGCGAGGGCCACCAGGCGCGCAGGCCGTCGGCCGCCGCGTCGGGGATCGACGAGGGGCGCAGCTGGCGCTCGAACCAGGCGCGCCGGCCGCCGGCGGCCGCCATCTCCGCGGCCAGGGCGGGCGTGTAGCCGTAGGTCAGCCGGCGGGCGAAGTGCAGCGAGGCAGGGTCCAACGGGGCCGCCCCGGGGTACCGCTGCGGTGTGTACGACGAGGCTGCCGCGGGCGCGACGCTGCCTGCGCTGGCGCGCGCGCTGGTGCGTCCGGCCGGCGGTGCGACGGAGCGGCTCACGGGGCCTCCCGAGACGAGGACGGGCGGCGCCCTGCCGCCCTGCTCCGGCCCCGATCGGTGCGCCCCGCCCCGACCTGAGGGAAACCGCCGGACGACTTCCGCGGCGGGCACGCACCCGTCGTACGTGGCCGTGACGCTCCGGACGTGGTCGCCCGTGGCCGCACCTCCTACGATGAGGCGTCCGTGCGTCGTGCAGAGAGCTGGTTCGTCCGTCCCGATGGAGCGCCCCCGAAGTCCTGAGCCCCCCGACCCGACCGTGGTCCCCGGGGGGCACCGATGACCGAGTGGATCCTCCTCGCGGTCTCGTTCCTGCTGATCGCCGCCTGTGGCGTGTTCGTCGCCGCCGAGTTCTCGTTCGTCACCGTCGACCGCGGTCAGGTCGACCGCGCCGCGGAGAACGGTGAGCCCGGCGCCGAGGGCGTGCAGAAGGCGTTGCGCCACCTCTCGACCCAGCTCTCCGGCGCCCAGGTCGGCATCACCGTCACCAACCTCGCCGTCGGCTTCCTCGCCGAGCCCGCGCTCGCCTCGCTGCTGCGCGACCCGCTGACGGCCGCGGGGCTGCCCGCCGGCTCCGTCACCCCGGTCGCCGTCGGCGTCGCGCTCGTCGTCAGCACGGCGCTGACGATGGTCTTCGGCGAGCTGGTCCCGAAGAACCTCGCGATCGCGCTCCCGCTGCGCACCGCCCGGGCCACCCAGGTCTTCATGCGCGTCTTCACGGCCGTCATGGCCGGCCCGATCCGCCTGCTCAACGGGTCCGCCAACAGCGCGGTCCGACGGCTCGGCCTCGAGCCCCAGGAGGAGCTGCGCTCCGCCCGCAGCTCGCGCGAGCTGGCCTCCCTCATCGCCCGCTCCGCCGACCAGGGCACCCTCGACGCGGACACCGCGGAGCTGATGGAGCGCTCGGTGTCCTTCGGCGAGCGCACCGCCGGCGAGATCATGACCCCCCGCGTGCGGACCGACAGCGTCGAGCAGACCGACCGGGCCATCACCGTCATCGAGCTCGCCCGCTCCACGGGCCACTCCCGCTTCCCGGTGCTGGACGCCGACGAGAACGTCGTGGGCACCGTGCACGTGAAGAACGCCGTCGCCCTGCCGGTCCACGAGCGCCCGACGACCCGGGTGCGCTCGATCATGGCCCCGCCGACGCTCGTGCCCGACACGCTGCGCCTCGACCCGCTCCTCACGCTCCTGCGCGACGACGGCTTCCAGCTCGCCGTCGTCCTCGACGAGTACGGCGGGCAGGCCGGCGTCGTGACGCTGGAGGACGTCGTCGAGGAGATCGTCGGCGACATCGCGGACGAGCACGACCGGCTCGGCTCCCGCGTGCGCCTGCGCCGCGACGGCACCTGGACCCTCTCCGGCCTCCTGCGCCCCGACGAGGTGGAGGACGCCTCCGGGATCGCCTTGCCGGAGCACGAGGACTACGACACCGTCGGCGGGCTCGTCGTGCGGGAGCTGGGCCGCATCCCCGTCGCCGGCGACGTGGTCGAGGTGCCCGTGCCGGTGCGCGACGACCCGGACGGCGAGGAGCGCCAGCAGCTCGCCGTGCTCACCGTCGACCACATGGACGGCCTACGGGTCGACCGGGTGTCGCTGCTGCTGCTCGACCGGGTGCCCGAGGGGGAGGACGCGTGAACGACTACGTCGCGATCGGGCTCGCCGTCGTGCTGCTCGGCCTGAACTTCTTCTTCGTGGGCGCCGAGTTCGCGCTCGTCGCGGCCCGCCGCAGCCAGATCGAGCCGCTGGCCCGTGCGGGCTCGCGCTGGGCGCGCATCACCCTGCGGGCGATGGAGCAGGTGTCGGTGATGATGGCCGGCGCCCAGCTTGGCATCACGATCTGCTCCGTCGGGCTCGGCGCCGTCGGCGAGCCCGCCGTGGCGCACCTGCTCGAACCGCTCTTCGAGGCGGTGGGCGTGCCCCACGGCCTGACCCACCCGATCTCGTTCGTGATCGCGCTGACGCTGGTGGTCTACCTGCACGTCGTGCTCGGCGAGATGATCCCCAAGAACATCGCGCTGGCCGACCCGGAGCGCGCCGCCGTCGTCCTCGGTCCGCCGCTCATGGTGGTCGTGACGGTGCTGCGGCCGCTGATCATCGCGCTGAACGCGGTGGCCAACACGACGCTGCGCCTGCTGCGCGTGGAGCCGAAGGACGAGGTGTCGTCGGCCTTCACGCGCGAGGAGGTGGCGGCCCTCGTGGAGGAGTCGCACGGCGAGGGCCTCATCGCGGCGGGGGAGTACGACCGCCTCTCCGGGGCGCTCGGCTTCACCGAGAAGAAGGTCGACGCGGTGATCATGCCGCTCGCCACGCTGGCGACCGTGCCCCGCGGGTCGACGGTGGCGGACGTCGAGGACCTGTGCGCCTCGACCGGCTTCAGCCGGTTCCCGGTGGCGGACGGCGACGAGCTCCTCGGCTACCTCCACATCAAGGACGTGCTGGAGACCGACGAGACCCGCCGCCTGCGCGTCATCGACGCCAAGTGGATCCGTCCGTTCGCGGCGGTCCGCCACAGCGACCTGCTCCACGACGCGCTCGAAGTGCTCCAGCGGCGGGGCGCGCACATGGCCCGGGTCATCGGCGACGACGGCGAGCTGCTGGGCCTCGCGACGCTCGAGGACGTGATCGAGGAGCTGGTCGGCGAGATCCGCGACGCCGCCCACGCGGAGGACGGGGCCTGAGCCCGTCGGGGTCCCCCGACGACTAGGGTGACCCCGGCAAGGCCCCCGGCGGGGCGTGGCGCGACCGGAGTGAGTGCAGGTAAGTGACCCGTGTCCGATGAGTCGAGCCGGACGGCGAACGTGTGGACGATCCCCAACGTCCTCTCCGGCCTCCGCCTCCTCGGCGTCCCCCTGTTCCTCTGGCTCGTGCTGGGGCCCGAGGCCGACGGCCTGGCGCTGCTCGTGCTCATGGTGTCCGGGGTCACCGACTTCCTCGACGGCTACCTCGCCCGTCGCCTCGACCAGCGCTCCCCCCTGGGGGAGGTGCTCGACCCGGTCGCGGACCGGCTCTACATCCTCGCGGTGATCGTCGGGCTCGGGCTGCGGGAGGTGATCCCGTGGTGGGTGGTGGTGATCCTGCCGCTGCGCGACGCCCTCCTGTGGTGCCTCGTGCCGTTCCTGCGCACCCGCGGCTACAGCGCGCTGCCCGTCCACTTCCTGGGCAAGGCCGCCACGTTCAACCTGCTCTACGCCTTCCCGCTGCTCCTCCTGGGTGACGGCACCGGCGTCGTGGCCACGCTCGCCCTCGTCTTCGGCTGGGCCTTCGCCCTGTGGGGCATCGGGCTCTACTGGTGGGCGGGCCTGCTGTACGCCTGGCAGGTGCGGCGGCTGCTCGCCACGACCGAGCCGCTCGCCCACCGCGATCGCGGCCGCGCCGGCGACGGGGCCCCGGGGCCCCGATGACCACGCCGTCGGACCGCGCCACCCTCCCGCTGCTGGAGCTCGTCACCCGTCAGTCGCTGGAGGAGGACTACGCCCACGTGGCGGAGCAGAAGGCCCGCGCGGCGGCACAGGCGCGCGCAGCCGGTGGGGACGGTGGGGCCGGTGGGACGGGGACGCCGGCTCCGGCGGGCCGCCGCCTGGGACGGGCCACCGTCGTGGTGGTCGGCGTGTTCGGCCTCCTGGCGGCGACGGCGGCCGTGCAGAGCTCGCGCGACGCGGCCACCGACGAGACGAGCCGCACCACCCTCGAGGGCCGGGCCACCGAGGGCCGCGAGCGCCTCGCCGCGCTGCAGGACCGGATCGCGGAGCTGCGGGACGCCAACGGCGCCGCCACCGTCGCGCTCGAGGGCCTGGAGGCCCGCGAGCGGGCGGCGACCGGCCGCGTCGAGGCGCTGCGCCTCGTGACGGGGTACGGCGAGGTGGTCGGCCCCGGGGTGCGCGCGGTCGTCGACGACGCGCCCGAGGACCCGTCCGGCGACGGCTCCGGCCGCGTGCAGGACGAGGACCTGGCCCGCCTCGTCGCCGGCCTGTGGGAGGCCGGCGCCGAGGCCGTCGCCATCAACGGCCAGCGGCTCACCCCGCTGTCGTCCATCCGCAACTCCGGCAGCGCCGTCAACGTCAACAGCCGGCCCCTCACCGCGCCGTACGTCGTCGACGCGATCGGCGACCCCCGCACGCTGCAGGCCGACCTGGCCGACACCCGCCCCGGCCGCGAGTTCGACGTCATCGCCACCTCCGTCGGCCTCGTCGTCCAGCTCGACAACGTGGGGGAGCTGCGCCTGCCCGCGGGCCCGGCCCCGGTGCTGCGCCACGCGGAGGAGATGACGGCGGCCGCGCCCGACCAGCCCACCGCCCCCCAGCAGTCCACCCAGCAGTCCACCCAGCCGTCGACGACGGGAGACCGACCGTGATCGCCGCCCTCGGGCTGCTCATCGGCATCGTGCTCGGGCTCGTGCTCGAGCCCGACGTGCCGCTGGGCCTCCAGCCCTACCTGCCCATCGCCGTCGTCGCCGCCCTGGACGCGGTCTTCGGCGGACTGCGCGCCTACCTCGACGGCATCTTCGACGACAAGGTGTTCGTCATCTCGTTCGTCAGCAACGTCGTCATCGCCGCGGTGATCGTCTACCTCGGCGACCGGCTCGGCGTGGGCGGCCAGCTGTCGACCGGCGTGATCGTGGTGCTCGGCATCCGGATCTTCTCCAACATGGCGGCCATCCGGCGCCACGTGTTCCATGCCTGAGCCCCGGCCCGACCAGGTGCCCGAGCCGGGGGCAGCACCCGGCAGCGGGGGCGGTACGACGGGACGCACCCGCCTGCGCGACGCGCTCCTGCGGCCCTCGCGCGGCCAGCTGGTCGTGGCCGTGCTGCTCGCCGTGGTCGGGTTCGCCGGCATCGTCCAGGTGCGCACCATCGACTCCGACGACACCTACTCGGGCTACCGGGAGCAGGACCTGATCGACCTGCTGAGCGGCATCGCGGGCACCACCCAGCGGGCGGAGGCCGAGATCGCCCGCCTCGAGCAGACCCGCGACGACCTGCGCTCGACGACGACCGGTCGCACGACCGCCCTCGAGCAGGCCCAGCGCGAGGCGCGCACCCTCGCCGTGCTGGCCGGCACGGTGCCGGTCGAGGGCCCGGGACTGCGCGTGACGCTCACCGACGACGACGGCCGCATCGAGCCGGCCGACGTCGTCGACATGCTCCAGGAGCTGCGCACCGCCGGTGCGGAGGCGATCGAGGTCAACGACGAGGTGCGCGTGGTGGTCGACACCTTCGTGGACTCCGGCGGCGACGGGCTCGCCGTGGACGGCGTGCGGCTGAGCTCGCCGTACGTCATCGACGTGATCGGCGCGCCCGACACCCTCGCCGGTGCCATGTCGTTCCCCGGGGGGCCCACGGAGCGCTTCGGTGAGGAGGCCGTCGAGGTCGAGGCCGAGGAGCTGGAGTCGGTCGAGGTGACGAGCGTCGTCGAGCTCGACACGCCGTCCTTCGCCGACCCCGCCGGGTGACGCTAGGGTCGTCGTGCTGCCCGCGTCGCACGCAGCCCCCAGCTCGCCCCGCACCCCGAGGAGCGCCCCGTGTACCCCGAGGACCTGAAGTACACCGCCGAGCACGAGTGGGTCCGCCAGCCCGGCGAGACCGCGGGCGCCGTGCGCGTCGGCGTCACCCACTACGCGCAGGACGAGCTCGGCGGGATCGTCTACGTGACGCTCCCGGAGGTGGGGGAGTCGGTGCGTGCCGGGGAGCCCTGCGGCGAGCTCGAGTCCCACAAGTCGGTCAGCGAGATCTACGCCCCGCTGACGGGCGAGGTGGTGGCCGTCAACGAGGCCCTCGACGCCACCCCCGAGGTCGTCAACTCCGACCCGTACGGCGACGGCTGGCTCTTCGAGGTCGTGCCCGCCGAGGCGGGCGCGGTGGACGCGTTGCTCGACGCCGCGACGTACCAGTCCGATCTCCCCGCCTGAACCAGACCACCGTCCGTCCCCGGTTGATCCGAGCCCCGTGACTGGTAGGTTCGGACCTCGTCACCCTCAGCCCGCCGTTGAGGGTTTCCGTGACCCCCCAGGAGGCCATCACCATGCCGTTCTGCACAGCCTGCGGTAGCCAGAACCCGGACGAGGCCCGGTTCTGCTCCCAGTGCGGCACCAAGCTGGTGACGTCCGCCCCCGCCGCGTCGGAGTCGACGGCCACCATCACGTTCGGTGCGTCCTCCACCACCGAGAGCTCGGACCGGGCGCTGAACCCCGTCGACGCCGCCGCGGTGGATGCACTCCCGCCGGGCCACGCGCTCCTCGTGGTGCAGCGCGGCCCGGGCGCGGGCAGCCGCTTCCTCCTCGACACCGACCTCGTGACCGCCGGGCGCCACCCGGAGAGCGAGATCTTCCTCGACGACGTGACGGTGTCGCGCCGCCACGCGGACTTCCGCCGTACCGGGGGACGGTTCACCGTCTCCGACGTCGGCAGCCTCAACGGCACGTACGTGAACCGCGACCGCATCGACGAGGTCACGCTCAAGGACGGCGACGAGGTCCAGATCGGCAAGTACCGGCTGGTGTTCTTCTCGGGCGCGCCGGTCTGAGCATGGCCGCCCCCGGCGTCGACCCGCACCGGCAGGGGGGCGCCCACGCCGACCGGATGAACATCGGTCAGGTGCTGGACGTCCTGCGACCGGAGTTCCCGGGCATCACCATCCCCAAGATCCGGTTCCTCGAGGACAAGGGGCTCATCAAGCCCGAGCGCACGCCGTCGGGCTACCGCAAGTTCGCCCCCGGTGACGTCGACCGGCTGCGCTACGTGCTCGTCATGCAGCGCGACCACTACCTGCCGCTGAAGGTGATCGGCGAGCACCTCGACGCCATCGACCGCGGCCTCGAGCCGCCCCCCATCGAGGGCGTCGTGCCCACGGTGCCCAAGGTGGCGCTGGCGGCCGACGGGCTGCCCGGGCCCGAGGAGTTCCGGCGCCGCGGCCAGGTGCGCCTGACCCGCCGCGAGCTGCTCACGGTCGCGGGCATCGAGGAGCCGTTCCTCGCCACGCTCGAGGACTACGGCCTCGTGCGGCCGTCGGGCACGGGTCACTACGACGCCGAGGACCTCGTCGTCGCCGACACCGCCCGCGAGCTCGAGGCCTTCGGCATCGAGCCGCGCCACCTGCGCGCCTTTCGCGCCGCCGCCGACCGCGAGGTCGGCCTCGTCGAGCAGGTCGTGGCCCCGGTACGCCGCAGCCGCGACGCCGCCGCGGAGGCGCGCGCCGCCGATGTCGCCGCCCGGATCGCCGCGCTGACCGTGCGCCTGCACGCCACCCTCGTCAAGGGCTCGCTGCCCGGGCGCTGAGGCCCGCTCCGCGCGGTCCGGCCCGGCTCGGTCCCGGGAGTAGGGTGGTGGACGTGCGCGAGGTAGATGTCGTCGGAGTCCGTGTGGAGATGCCCTCCAACCACCCGATCGTGCTGCTGCGCGAGAGCTCGGGGGAGCGCTACCTGCCCATCTGGATCGGGGCGGTGGAGGCGACGGCGATCGCGTTCGCCCAGCAGGGGGTGGTGCCGCCGCGACCCCTCACGCACGACCTGCTGAAGGACGTGCTGGAGGCGACGGGCAACGGCCTCGAGGAGGTGCGGATCGTGGAGGTCCGCGACGGCGTTTTCTACGCCCAGCTCGTGCTCGCCTCCGGCGTCGAGGTGAGCGCGCGGCCGTCGGACTCCATCGCGCTGGCCCTGCGCACCGGCTCCCGCATCGTCTGCGCCGACGACGTGCTCGACGAGGCCGGGCTGGCCGTGCCGGCCGAGCAGGAGGACGAGGTGGAGAAGTTCCGCGAGTTCCTCGACCACGTCACGCCCGACGACTTCGAGTCGCTCTGACCGTCGCCGAAGTGTGACCCTCGACCTGAGATGGAGGGTTGCGACCGGCGTGTCGCGCGTTGACCCGACCGGGTGCCGGGCCTACGTTGGGACCCTCTTCGTTGTAACTCCACCGTTGTGCTCCGCACGACCACTTCCCTCCGGAGTTGCGTGACGCGAAGGAACCGACGGAGGTCGCAGTGAGCAGGAACGACGAGCAGCCCGCGCGCAGCGGGGCTGACGAGCAGGCGGTCGCCGAGGCGACCGAGCTCGCCGACGAGCAGGGGCTGCTCTTCACCGACGACGTGTCGCCGCTGCCCAGCGACCTGGGGTACCGCGGGCCGACCGCGTGCAACGCCGCCGGCATCACCTACCGCCAGCTCGACTACTGGGCCCGCACGGGCCTCGTCGAGCCGTCGATCCGCGGCGCCAAGGGGTCGGGCTCGCAGCGGCTCTACTCCTTCCGCGACATCCTCATCCTCAAGATCATCAAGCGGCTGCTGGACGCGGGCATCTCCCTGCCGCAGATCCGCACCGCCATCTCCCACCTGCGCGAGCGCGGCACCGACGACCTGACGCGCGTCACGCTCATGAGCGACGGTGCCTCGGTCTACGAGTGCACGACCAACGACGAGGTCATCGACCTGCTCCAAGGCGGCCAGGGCGTGTTCGGCATCGCGATCGGCGGCGTGTGGCGCGAGATCGAGGGCTCGCTGGCCGAGCTGCCGAGCGAGCGCACCGCGGACGACGCGGCCGAGGCCGGCGCGTCGGTCGTCGACGAGCTCGCCGCGCGGCGCGCCCGTCGCATCGGCTGAACCCCGCTCCACCGGCTGAGCTCCACCGGACCACCTCCGTCGGGGGCCCGGCACCCTCGTGGTGCCGGGCCCTCGTCGCGTCTGCGGTGGTAGCGTGGCGAGCGCTGACGAATCCGCACGGGAGAGCCTCCGTGCGCCCGCGCGAGCGGACGTCGACGGAGCGCCGAAGGGGCAATTCCTCCCCGGAACCTCTCAGGCGCACGGACCGAGCGGACGAGGCGACTCTGGAGCGGACGGCGACGTCGGTGACAGAGGGGGAGGCGGACCGACCGACCCCTGGTGACGGAGCGCCTCATGACCGATCAGCCCACCCTGGCCGAGCTCGACGCGGCCCACCCCTTCGTCGAGCGTCACGTCGGCCCCGACGCCGACGCCGTCCGCGCCATGCTCGAGCGGCTCGGCCACGACTCGCTCGACGCCCTGATGGACGCCGCGGTGCCGGCGGGCATCCGGGACCGCGACGTGACGCTGGCCCTGCCCCCCGCCGCCTCGGAGGCCACCGTCGCCGCCGAGCTCCGCGCGCTGGCCGCGGCCAACGAGCCGGGGGAGTCCCTCATCGGGCTGGGCTACCACCCCACGACGACCCCGCCCGTCATCCGCCGCAACGTGCTGGAGGACCCGAGCTGGTACACGGCGTACACGCCGTACCAGCCGGAGATCTCCCAGGGGCGGCTCGAGGCGCTCCTCAACTTCCAGACCATGGTCGGCGACCTCACGGGGCTGCCGACGGCGAACGCGTCCCTCCTCGACGAGGCCACCGCCGCCGCGGAGGCGATGACGCTGGTCCGGCGGGCGCAGCGCCGCTCGAGCGGGCCGTTCGTCGTCGACGCCGACGCCCTCCCGCAGACGATCGACGTCGTGCGCACCCGTGCCGAGGCCATGGGGATCGAGGTGGTCGTCGCCGACCTGACCGACGGCCTGCCCGCGTCGGTCGCGGAGACCGGGTCGTGCGGGGTGCTGGTGCAGTACCCCGGCGCCTCCGGGCGGGTGCTCGACCCCCGTCCCGTCGTCGAGGCCGCCCACGCGGTCGGGGCCCTCGTCGTCGCCGCCGCCGACCTGCTCGCGCTCACGTTGCTGGAGTCGCCGGGCGCGCTGGGGGCCGACGTGGCGATCGGCTCCACCCAGCGCTTCGGCGTCCCGCTCTTCCACGGCGGGCCGCACGCGGCGTACATCGCCGTGCGCTCCGGGCTGGAGCGCAACCTGCCCGGCCGCCTCGTCGGCGTCTCGGTCGACGCCGAGGGCCGCCCGGCGTACCGGCTGGCGCTGCAGACCCGCGAGCAGCACATCCGTCGCGACAAGGCGACCTCCAACATCTGCACGGCGCAGGTGCTGCTGGCCGTCGCGGCCGGCATGTACGCCGTGCACCACGGCCCCGACGGCCTGCGCACGATCGGTCACCGCACCCACCGGTACGCCGCCGTGCTGGCCGCCGCGGTGCGCGCCGCCGGCGGCACGACCGTCCACGAGGCCCTCTTCGACACCGTGACCGTGCGGGTGCCGGGCCAGGCCGCCGCGGTCGTCGCCGCGGCGCGCGAGCGGGGCCTGCACCTGCGCCTCGTCGACGCCGACCACGTCGGGATGTCGACGTCCGAGCGCACGACCCGCGCCACCCTCGACGGTGTGCTCGCCGCCCTCGCGGTGGCGCTGCCGGACCTGAGGGGCGTCGACGTCGACGAGCTCGACCGCACCACCGCCGACGCGGTGCCGGACGCGCTGCGACGCGCGACGCCGTACCTGACCCACGAGGTGTTCTCCAGCCACCGCAGCGAGACGCAGATGCTGCGCTACCTGCGCCGGCTCTCGGCGCGGGACTACGCGCTGGACCGCGGCATGATCCCGCTCGGCTCCTGCACGATGAAGCTCAACGCCACGACGGAGATGGAGCCGATCAGCCTCCCGGGCTTCGCCGACCTCCACCCGTTCGTGCCGGCCGGCGACGCCGAGGGCTACCGCCGCCTCGTCGCGGACCTCGAGGGCTGGCTCGCGGAGGTCACCGGCTACGACCGCGTGTCGGTGCAGCCCAACGCCGGCTCGCAGGGCGAGCTGGCGGGGCTGCTGGCGATCCGGGCCTACCACCACGACCGCGGCGACGTGGGCCGCGACGTGTGCCTCATCCCCTCCTCGGCGCACGGCACCAACGCCGCGTCGGCCGTCATGGCGGGCATGCGGGTGGTGGTCGTGCGCTCGGCCGAGGACGGGGGCGTCGACCTCGACGACCTGCGGGCGGCCTGCGCGGAGCACGCCGACGACCTCGCGGCGATCATGGTCACCTACCCCTCCACGCACGGGGTCTACGAGGACACGATCACCGAGCTGTGCGAGGTCGTGCACGCCCACGGCGGGCAGGTCTACGTCGACGGCGCGAACCTCAACGCGCTCGTCGGCCACGCCCGTCCGGGCGCCTTCGGCGGCGACGTGTCGCACCTCAACCTCCACAAGACGTTCTGCATCCCGCACGGCGGTGGCGGCCCGGGCGTCGGCCCGGTGGCGGTGAAGGCGCACCTCGCGCCGTACCTGCCCTCCCACCCGCTGCACGGCGAGGAGGAGAAGCGGGCCGGTGTGGGCGCGATCAGTGCCGCGCCGTACGGCTCGGCGGGGATCCTGCCGATCTCCTGGGCGTACGTTCGACTGATGGGCGCCGAGGGCCTCGCGCACGCCACCGCGGTCGCGGTGCTCGCCGCCAACTACGTCGCGGCCCGCCTCGAGGAGCACTTCCCGGTGCTGTACCGCGGCGAGAACGGGCTGGTGGCCCACGAGTGCATCCTCGACCTGCGCCCGCTCACCAAGGCGACGGGCGTCACCGTCGACGACGTGGCCAAGCGGCTCGTCGACCACGGGTTCCACGCCCCGACGATGTCGTTCCCGGTGGCCGGCACCCTCATGGTCGAGCCGACCGAGTCGGAGGACCTCGCGGAGATCGACCGGTTCTGCGACGCCATGATCGCCATCCGGGCGGAGATCGAGCGCGTGGCGGCGGGGGAGTGGAGCGCGGAGGAGTCGCCGCTGCGCCACGCGCCGCACACGGCCCGGGCGCTGACGGGGGAGTGGGACCGCGCGTACCCGCGCGAGCTCGGCGTCTTCCCGGCCGGCCACGACCCGGACAAGTACTGGCCGCCCGTGGGCCGGATCGACCAGGCGTACGGCGACCGCAACCTCGTCTGCGCGTGCCCGCCGCTCGAGGCGTTCGCGGAGGACCGCGACTGAGCGTCCCGACCCCTCGTGGGTACGACGGAGCCCCGGGCCGTGGTGGCCCGGGGCTCCGTCGTCGTGCAGGGGTCGGCCGTGCGGGGGTCGGTCGTGCGGGGGGTACCGCTCAGTCGCCGGGCCAGTCGCCGGTGGCGCGCTGGTAGACCCGCGCACCGCCGCGGTTGATGAGCGCCTTGACGACCGAGAAGATCGCCCCCTGCACCGCCGCGGCGAGGATGATCTCGCGCAACGGGTACTCCGACTCCAGGGGCCGGGGAGCGTCGTCGGACGCCGTGGGCACGGCCTTCTTCCAGACCTGCTGGAAGATCTCACCCGCGATGACGCCGGCGAGCAGGCTGCTCACGAGCCCGATGGGGCGGTAGAGCAGCTTCGCCGAGCGGCTGCCCGGTTCCTCTCGCTTCATCGTCGATCTCCTCCCCGCTGTGCGGTGGCGTCCTCACGTCCGCCGTCGGCCCGCAGGCGACGGCCCTCCTCGACGTCGTCCGCGTGCTTCTCGTCGGCCTTCTCCGTCGTGCGCGTGTCGCGCGGCGGCAGCTGGATGGTCTCCTCCGCGGCGATGCCGGCCTGGAGCTCCCGGCCCCGCTCGAGCTCGGCGTCGAGCTCGGCGCCGAACAGCAGCGCGAGGTTCGTGATCCACAGCCAGAGCAGGAAGACCGCGACGCCGGCGAGCGAGCCGTACGTCTTGTTGTAGCTGCCGAAGTTCGCGACGTAGAACCCGAACGCCGCCGAGGCGACGACCCAGGTGAGGATCGCGACGATGGCACCGACGCTGATCCAGCGGAACTTGGGCTGCTGCACGTTCGGCGTCACGTAGTAGAGCAGCGCCACGACGACGACCACGGCGAGCAGGATGACCGGCCACTTCACGATGTTCCACACCGTGACCGCGGCCGAGCCCACGCCGATCGCGTCACCGACGGCGGTCGCCGCCGGGCCGGAGATGACCAGCCCGAGCGCCACGAGCGCCACCAGCACCACCGACACGGCGGTCAGCAGGAGCATCACGGGGCGGAGCTTCCAGATCGGCCGGCCCTCGCGGATCTCGTAGATCCGGTTCATGGCGCGCCCGAACGAGTTGACGTAGCCCGAGGCCGACCACAGGGCGGCGGCGAGTCCGATGACGAACGCGAGGCCGGCGCCCTGGGAGGCGGAGAGCTGCTGCAGCGTCGGCTCGAGGGTGTCCGCGGCCGAGCCGGCGCCGACGTCCCGCAGGATCTGCAGGAGCGTGTCGACGGTCGCCTGCCCCTGGCCGAACAGGCCGACCAGCGAGAGCAGGGCGACGAGCCCCGGGAACAGCGCGAGCACCGCGTAGTAGGTGAGCGCGGCCGCGAGGTCCGTGCACTGGTCCTTGCTGAACTCGCGCATCGTGCGTCGTGCGACGTAGCGCCACGACGCCTTCTCGAGGTCGCCCATCGAGTCCGGCTTGCGGGGGTCGTCGGGGTCGGGCGCCGTGCGGCTCCGCTGCTCCTCCGTCGACTCGCCGGGCCGCGGCGTCGCGTGGGCGGCCGCGTGGTCGTGCGTCTTCTTCTTCCCTCGTCCTAGCACCGGAGCCCCCTCACCGTCGACGACGCCACAGGACGACGACGGTGACCAGGACGGCCACCGCCACCAGGCCGCCCGCGCCTCCCAGCGCGACGGAGGTCGGGCGGCCCCGCTCGTCGGTCAGGGCCTCGCGGGCCTGGTCGACGGCCGCCGTGGCCTGCTCCTTGGCGTGGCCGGCGGCCCCGACGACCTGGTCCTTGGCCTGGGCGACGCCGTCACCGACGTTGCCCTTGACCTCCTCGACCTTGTCGTGGGCCCGGCCCTTGACGTCCAGCTTGGCCGTGAGGGCCTCGACGGTCTCGCCGAGCTCGGCCCGGACCTGCTCGACCTCGTGCTGCAGCTCCTCGATGCTCGGCTCGCCGTCGGTGGGCCCGTCGGCCCGGTGCGCGCCGGACTCAGGTGGTGTGGTCATGCTGACGGGCCTCCTTGACGGTGCGGACGTCTTCCTTCACGTTCTCGACGGTGCGCTCGGGCACCGCCGGCGTGGCGTGGGCCACCTGCTTCTTGCCGACGAGCGCGAGGACACCGGCGAGGAGCAGGAGGGCGAGGGTCACGATGAGCCCGGCCAGCCACAGGGGCACGACGAGGTCCAGCGCGATGATGATGGTGGCGATGAGGGTGCCCAGGCCGAAGAAGCCGATCAGGGCGGCCGCGCCGAAACCGGCGGCGCCGAAGCCGGCGTACCGGACCTTGCGCGCGATCTCGGCCTGGGCGAGCTTGATCTCCCCGCGGACGAGCTCGGAGGTCTGCGTCGACAGGCGCGAGATCAGCTCGCCGGTGGACTCGTCTCCTCGGACGCTGCTCACGACGACCTCAGACGCCGGCCGACGAGCCCGGCTGCGCCAGGCCGTCCGCGATGGGGGTGCCCGACGGGTCCGCGTTCGTGCCGGTGCCCTCGTCGTCCTTCTTCACCTTGGCGGCGACGGTGGACGCCACCTCGCTCGCCTTCTCGCCGACCTTGGGGGCGGTCTCCTTGACCTTCTCCTGCGCCTGGGCGGCCTTCTCCTGCACGGCGGGGCTGTTCCACGCCCGCGAGGCCTGCGCCTTGATCTCCTCGTAGCGCTGCTGGCCGGCGCGCGCCCCCAGCACGTAGCCGATTCCGATCCCGAGCAGCAACGTCAGCTTGCGCATTGAACGCCTCCTGTGTCGATGTGTCCCGGGGCGCGGTGGCGCCCCGCACCGCACGCACTCCCTCTCGCGCGGTCACCGCCGGTACCCGCTGGTCCGCGGGACAACGGTGACGCGCGCCGCCCCGGCGCTGCTACTGCGCCTGGGACACGCTCGACATGTTGAAGTCGGGCAGTCGCAGGGCCGGCGTCGCCGTGCGGGAGAAGTAGTCGCCCCACTCCCGGCTGAAGCTGGGCACGGTGGCGCCCGCGTGGGTGAACCGGCCGAGCACGTCGACCGGGCTCTCGTTGAACCGGAAGTTGTTGACGACGCCCGTGATCTCGCCGCCCTCGACGAGGTAGACGCCGTCGCGGGTGAGCCCGGTCAGCAGGAGGCTCTGCGGGTCGACGACGCGGATGTACCACAGCGAGGTCACGAGCAGCCCGCGCTCGGTGCCGGCCACGAGGTCCTCGGTGCTGCCGGCGCCACCGGCGACGTCGAGCACCAGGTTGTCCGGCGCCGGGGTGACCGGCAGCCCCGTCACCCGGGCCGAGTGGCGGCTCTGCAGGAGGCTGGTCAGCCGCCCGTCCCGGATCCAGTCGGTGGGCCCGACGGGCAGGCCGTTGTCGAAGACCGACGTCGACTCGTCCGAGGTGGAGGTGTGGACGAACGGCGCGCTCTCGAGCCCGGGGTAGCCCGGGTCGGAGTGCATCCGCACCGACGCCGGCGCCACCTGCTCACCGACGCGGGTGCCGCCGCCGCGACGGCTCCACACCGACTGGCCGTCGTGGGCGTCGAGGCCCGAGCTGACCCACAGCGTGTAGATGAGGAGGTCCGCCACCGAGGTCGGCGGGAGCACGGTGTCGTAGCGGCCCGCGGGGAGGTCCACGCGGCGCCGGCCCCACGCCAGGCGTCGCGCGAGGTCGGCCTCGAAGGCGACCGGGTCGACGTCGCGGAAGTCGCGGGTCGCGCCGCCGGCCCAGGCGCTCTGGGAGAGGTCGGACGGCTTGGCCGTGCATCCCCAGTGCCCGGTGGGCTGCACGTGGCGCAGCCGCAGGCCGGTGGTCGAGCCCAGGTAGGTCGTCGCGACCTCGTGGTCGACGAAGCCGTAGAGCACCCGGTCGGCGCCGCCGGCCGTGCCGAACGCCTCGCCGAGGGCGGGGGCCACGGCGTCGTACACGCCGATCGAGGTGGTGCCGGGCGGCTCGTCCCAGTCGGCGGCGGCCCCGCCGGTGACGAGGTCGGACGCGTCGTCGGCCACCCCGGCGGCCGCGGCGGCGGCGTCCGCCTGCTCGACGAGGGCCAGCACCTGCTCCACCGAGGCGGCCGCGCTCGTGACCGAGCCGACCGCGACGCCCTCGGCGCGCCGGTCGAACGCCAGCACCGTCACCTCGACGCCGCGCATCTCGCCGTTGGTCGTCAGCGTGTTGTTCGCCCAGCGCAGGTTCGCCGACGACCGGGCGGTCACGAGCACCACCGCGTCGTCGGAGCGCGTGGCGGCCAGGGCCCGCTCGACCAGCTCCTGGGGCCGGGTCTGCTCGCTCACTTGCCTGCCTCCTCGTTCGTGTTGAGGATCCGTACGCCGCGGAACAGCGCCGTCGGGCAGCCGTGGCTGACCGAGGCGACCTGGCCCGGCTGGGCCTTCCCGCAGTTGAACGCGCCACCGAGCACGTAGGTCTCGGGGCCGCCGACCGCCTCCATGGATCCCCAGAAGTCGGTCGTGGTGGCCTGGTAGGCGACGTCGCGCACCTGGCCGGCCAGGCGGCCGTCCTCGATGCGGTAGAAGCGCTGGCCGGTGAACTGGAAGTTGTAGCGCTGCATGTCGATCGACCACGACTTGTCGCCGACGACGTAGAGGCCCCGCTCGACGCGGCCGATCAGCTCCTCGGTGCTCGGCCCGTCGGGGGCCGGCTGCAGCGAGACGTTGGCCATCCGCTGGATGGGGATGTGGCCGGGGGAGTCGGCGTACGCGCAGCCGTTCGACCGGCCGCCGTTCAGCTCCGGGCGCTGGCGGCCCATCACGCGGTCGAGCTGGTAGCCGACCAGGACGCCGTCCTTCACGATGTCCCACTGCTGGGTCGCGACGCCCTCGTCGTCGTACCCGATCGTGGCGAGGCCGTGCTCGACGGTGCGGTCGCCGGTCACGTTCATGACGGGCGAGCCGTAGCGCAGGGAGCCGAGGCCGTCGTACGTCGCGAAGCTGGTGCCGGCGTAGTTGGCCTCGTAGCCCAGCGCCCGGTCGAGCTCGGTGGCGTGGCCGATCGACTCGTGGATGGTCAGCCACAGGTTCGACGGGTGGATGACGAGGTCGTAGGTGCCGGCCTCGACGCTCGGCGCGCGCAGCTTCTCGGCGAGGAGCTCGGGCAGCTCGGCGACCTCCGCGTCCCAGTCCCAGCCGCCCTCGGCGACCGGCGCCACCAGGTACTCCCAGCCCCGGCCGACCGGCGGCGCGATGGAGGTCATGGAGTCGAACACCCCGGTCGTCGCGTCGGAGCCCATGGCGGTGAGGCCGGGCTGCAGGCGGACGCGCTGCTGGGTGGTGCGGGTGCCGGACGAGTCGGCGTAGAACTTGTTCTCCACCACCTGCTGCAGGGTCGCCGTCGCGTGCTCGACCGCGGCGTGGGCGCGCAGCCGCTCCGTCAGGTCGACGAGGACGCCCACCTTCTCGGCGACGGGCACGTCGAGCGGGTTCACCGCGTACGACGACACCCAGGTGACGTCGTCGTACGTCGGCTCGGGAGCGAGCTCGACGGGCACGCGCGTCATCGCGGCGGCCACGCGGGCGACCTCGACCGCACGCTCGGCGACGTGGCGCGCCTCGTCGTCGGTGAGGACGACGCCCGAGGCGAACCCCCAGGCACCGCCGTGCACGACCCGCACGGCGAAGCCCACGTCGGAGCTGTCGCGGGTGCCCAGCAGGGAGCCGTCGCGGACGTTGAGGTCCTGGTAGCGCACCCGCTCGAACCGGAAGTCGGCGTGGGTGGCGCCGAGGTCGGTCGCCCGCCGCAGCGCCACGTCGGCGAGGCGGCGGAACGGGAGCGCGAGGAACGAGGGGTCGACGTCGGGAACGCTCATGGCGCGAACCTACCCGTCCGCGTGGACCAGCCGCACCGTGGATCCGGAGCGCGCCGGCGTCACCCGCAGCTGGGTCGTGATGCGGGTGCGCAGCTCGCCGACGTGGCTCACCACCCCCACCACGCGACCGCCCTCGCGCAGCTCGTCGAGCGTGTCCATCACGTCGTCGAGGGTGTCGGGGTCGAGCGAGCCGAAGCCCTCGTCGACGAACAGCGTCTCCAGGTCGCTGCCCTCGCCGTCGCTCGCCGACTCCTGCGTGACGACGTCCGCCAGGCCGAGCGCCAGGGCGAGGGAGACGACGAACGTCTCGCCGCCCGACAGCGTGGCCGGGTCGCGGCGCTCGCCGGACCAGTCGTCGCGCACGACGACGCCGAGGCCGCCCCGTGCGTCGGACTGCTCGAGGGCGTAACGGTGGCCCGACATGCGCCCCAGCCGGTCGTTGGCCGCCGCGACGACCTGGCCCAGGCGCCACGCGACGACGTACGCCGGCAGCGCGAGCCGCAGGCGGTTGTCACCGGAGCGCCCCGACGCCAGCGTGGCGACGCGCTCGGCGACCTCGTGGGCGGCCCGGACCGGCTCCCACGCCTCGAGCGCGGCCCGCAGCTCGTCGGCGAGCGCCCCGACGCGCTCCGCCCGGGCGGCGGTCACCTCCGCCCGGGTGCGCGCGGCGGCC
>NZ_JAHWBL010000060.1:0-18938 GCF_029493445.1 Nocardioides sp. ChNu-99
CCACCCGGGCCCGGGCGGCGACGGTGCGCGCGGCGGTGCGGCGCACGCCGTACCGGCCCGTGCACCAGGCCGCGACGGCGGCGAGCGCGGCGACGCCGACGGTGGCGGCCCCCGCGGACGGCAGCAGTGGTACGGCGACCGCCCCGGCCAGGGCGAGCACGCCGACGACGGTCGCGACCGGCATCCGCACCCGCAGGCGCTCGTCGAGCAGGCTGTCGACGTCGTCGACGACGGTCGCGAGGAGGTCGCCGCGGCGGCGACCGCCGAGGCGGCCGGGCACGAGCGGGACGAGCGCGTCGTAGACCCGCGCCCGGCGCTCGGCCAGCTCACGCAGCGCGACGTCGTGGGAGACCAGGCGCTCGGCGTAGCGCAGCGCCGGGCGCCCCAGGCCGAAGGTGCGCACCCCGACGATCGCCACCATGAGCATCAGCACCGGCGGCTGCTCGGAGGCCCGCACGATGAGCCAGCCCGCGGTCGCGGTGAGGGCGACCCCGCAGGCCGAGGCGAGCACGCCGAGGGCGACCGCCAGCACCCAGCGTCGCCGCGCCGCCGCCGGCGTGGGGTCGGGGGCGGGAGTGGGGGTTCCCCCGCCTACGTGGGGAGACCTGTGGTCTGCGGCCGATGCCTGGCTCGCTGAGACCAGGTCACCCCGCCTCTGCGGGGAGACCTGGGGCGCCTGGGGCCCCTCGGACAGGGCGATCCGGTGGTCGGCGGCGGCGACGAGGGCGGGACGGTGGGCGACGGCGACGACGCAACGGGTGCGGGCCAGGTCGCGCACGACGTCGACGAGCACGCGCTCGGTCTCGGCGTCGAGGTGGGCGGTGGGCTCGTCGAGCAGCACGTACGGGCGGTCGCTCAGCACGACGCGGGCCACGGCGAGGCGGGCGCGCTGGCCGGCGGAGAGCCCGGCGCCGTCCTCGCCCAGCTCGGTGTCGAGTCCGTCCGGCAGGGCGCGCACGACGCCGCCGAGCCGGACCGCCTCGAGCGCGGCCCACACATCGGCCTCGGCGGCGCCCGGCCGGCCCACGAGCAGGTTCGCGCGGATCGTGGTGCCCGCGAGCCACGGTCGCTGGCTCGTCGTGGCGAGGTGGCGGCGCCAGAGCGCGGGGTCGACGCCGGCGAGGTCGGTGCCGCCGACCCGCAGCGAGCCGGCGTACCCCAGCTCGCCGCGCAGCGCCGCCAGCAACGTCGACTTGCCGCTGCCCGAGCGGCCGACCACGACGGTCAGCCCGCGGGCGGGCACCACCGCGTCGAGCCCGTCGACGACGGGGGAGGTGGCGCCGGGCCAGGTCACCGTGAGGCCCTCGAGGCGCAGGTCGCCCTGGAGGGGGTACGGCGCCGCGTCCGGCTGCGGGGCCGTCCCCCTGGCCTCCGGCACCTCGCCGACGGCGCCCGAGGTCAGCGCGTCGATCGCCTCGAACGTGGCGGTGCCCTCGGCGGCGGCGTGGAACTCGGCGCCGACGCGGCGCAGCGGCCAGTACGCCTCGGGCGCCAGCAGCAGCACGGCGAGCGCGGTCTGCAGCTCGAGACCCCCGTGGGCCAGGCGCAGACCGACGAGCACGGCGACGAGTGCCACCGAGATGGTGGCGATCAGCTCGAGCGCGGCGGACGACGCGAACGCGAGGCGCAGCACGTCGGTGTTCGCGCGGCGGTAGCGGTCGGTCACCTCACGGATCCGCGGCGCCTGGGCGCGGGCCCGGCGGTGCGCGACGAGGGTGGGCAGCCCGCGGACCACGTCGACGAAGTGCCCGGCGAGCTGGCTGAGCACCCGCCACTGACGGTCGGCGCGCTCCCGCGTCGTCATCCCGATGAGGATCGCGAAGACCGGCAGCAGCGGCAGCGTGAGCACGACGACCAGCGCGCTCATCCAGTCCAGCGCCGCGATCGCGAGCACCGTGACGGCGGGGAGGACGACCGCCAGCACGAGGGCCGGCAGGTAGCGGGTGAGGTAGGGCTCCACCGCGCTCGTGCCGCGCGTGGCCAGCAGCCCGAGCTCGCCGAGGCGCTGCCGCCCGTCGCCCGCGGCGACCCCGCCGGGGCTTGCGAGGGCCTGGCGCAGCACGACGTCGCGCAGCCGCACGCCCACGATCCCGGCGGCGCGGGCGGCGGCGACGTCCCCGGCGTACGCCGTCGCGGCCCGCCCCAGCAGGACGGCGACGAAGACGCCCAGCGCCGTGTGCCACCCGCCGCCGGCCGCGTCGTCGACGAGACCGGCGACGACCGCGGCGAGGGCCAGCGCCTGCACGACCAGGAGGGCGGCGCCGAGGGTGGCGGCGACCAGCACGACGGCCAGCGGTCGCCGGGCGGGGACCAGGTGGGGGAGGACCCGGGGGTCGACGGGCTTCACGGCGCTTCCTCTCGGCCGTCGCGCGCGGTCAGCGGGCGGAGTCGGCGAGCCGGGCGGTCGGGATGTGCCGCGTGGAGATGCGCTTGCGGAACACCCAGTAGGTCCAGGCCTGGTAGCCGATGACGATGGGCGTGAACACCAGGGCCACCCAGGTCATGATCTCCAGCGTGTACGGCGTGGCCGCCGCGTTGGTGGTCGTCAGCGAGTACGCCGGGTCCGTCGTCGACGGCATGACGTCCGGGAAGAGCGCCAGGAACAGCCCGGCGACGGCCAGCACGACGGTGAGGAACGTGCCGAGGAACGCCCAGCCCTCGCGTCCCGCCCGGGCCGCGCCGATGCCGGCGACGAGGAGGGCGGCGGCGGCCACGAAGGCGGCGGCCGAGGCGAGGTCACCGGTGCGCAGCTGGGTCCAGGTGAGGAACACGACCGCCGCGACGGCCGCGGCCAGCCCGATCCGCACCGCGAGGGCGCGGGCCCGGTGACGGATCTCGCCGTCCGTCTTGAGCGCCACGAACATCGCGCCGTGGGTGAGGAAGAGCAGCACCATCACGACCCCGCCGAGGAGACCGAAGGGGTTGAGCAGCGTGAGCAGGCTGCCGGTGAAGTCCTTCTCGGCGTCGATCGGGACGCCGGCGGTGATGTTCGCGAACGCGACGCCCCACAGGAACGCGGCGGTGAACGAGCCGCCGATGAGGGCCGTGTCCCACCGGGCGCGCCACTGCGCGGTGTCGCCCTTGTGGCGGAACTCGAAGGACAGGTTGCGCAGGATCAGCGCGACCAGGATGAGCAGCAGCGGGAGGTAGAACCCGCTGAAGAGGGTGGCGTACCACTCGGGGAAGGCGGCGAACGTCGCGCCGCCGGCCACCAGCAGCCACACCTCGTTGCCGTCCCACACGGGGCCGACGGTGTTGATCATGACGCGCCGCTCGGTCTCGTCCCGGGCGAGCACCGGCACGAGCATGCCGACCCCGAAGTCGAAGCCCTCGAGGGCGAAGTAGCCGATCCAGAGGACGGCGATCAGGACGAACCAGACGGTGGTGAGCTCGAGTCCGAGCACGGTGGGTCTCCTCGGTGCGCGCGGTCGGCGCGCTCAGTAGGCGAAGGTCAGGGGCGCGTCGGCGTCGTGGTCGTCACGACCCGGGTCCGGCGGCTCGGCGAACGGCTCGGGGCCCTTGCGGACGGTCCGGGCCAGCAGCTTCAGCTCGATGACGGCGAGCACGCCGTACAGGGTCGTGAGGGTGACCACCGAGATGAGGGCCTCGGGGATGCTGACGCCGGGGGAGACGCCGCGCTCGGTGGTCATGAGGCCGAAGACCACCCACGGCTGACGGCCCATCTCGGTGAAGATCCAGCCCATCGAGTTGGCGGCCACGACGACCACGGGCAGGGCGATGCCGAGGCGGCCGACCCAGGCGCGGTGGACGACGTCGTCGCGACGGCGCCGGGTGAGCCACAGGACGAGCGCGGCGCCGGCGGTGCCGAGGGCGCCGAAGCCCATCATCCAGCGGAACGTCCAGTAGGTGACGGGGATGTTGGGCACGTAGTCGGACGGCGTGTAGTACGTCGCGCCGGGGTCGCTGCCGTAGGTCTCCGCGTAGGTCTCGCGGAGCTCGTTGATGCCCTTGACCTCGCCGTCGAAGGTGCCGGTGCCGAGGAAGGAGAGCAGGCAGGGGACGGTGACCGCGAACTTCTCCTCGCGCCCGTCGGGCGTGCCCACGGTGAAGACCGAGAAGGGGGCGCAGGACTCCTCGGACTCGTAGAGCGCCTCGGCGGCCGCCATCTTCATGGGCTGCACCTCGGTCATGATCTTGCCCTGCACGTCACCGGAGACGACGACGCCGATGCCGGCGACGAACAGGACGACGGCCGAGATGCGCATCGCGCGGCGGTACATGGTCCGCTCACCCGCGGCCTCGGCGAGGACCGCGGGGGCGGTGCCCGCCTCGACCTCCTCCTCGGTGGCGACGCGGCCGCCGTGGCGCTTCGAGACGTAGAGCCAGGCGCTGACGCCGATGACGAACGCGGCCGCGGTCATGTACGCCGCGAGCACCACGTGCGGGAACGTCACCAGCTGCACCTTGTTGAACATCACGGCCGCGAAGTCGGTGAGCTCCGCGCGGCCGCTCTCCTCGTCGTAGCGGTAGCCGACCGGGTGCTGCATCCACGAGTTGGCGGCGAGGATGAACCACGAGGAGGCGAGCACGCCGAGGTGGACGATCCACATGCAGGCGGCGTGCACGAGGCGGGGCAGCTTGTCCCAGCCGAAGATCCACAGGCCGAGGAAGGTCGACTCGAGGAAGAAGGCCAGCAGGCCCTCGATGGCGAGCGGGGCGCCGAAGACGTCACCGACGAACCGGGAGTAGTCGGACCAGTTCATGCCGAACTGGAACTCCTGGACGATGCCGGTGACGAGGCCCAGCGCGAAGTTGATGAGGAAGAGCTTCCCGAAGAACTTCGTGAGCCGCAGGTAGTCCGGGTTCCTGGTCCGCAGCCAGAAGGACTCGAACAGCGCCACGATCAGCGTCAGCCCGATGGTCAGCGGCACGAACAGGAAGTGGTAGACGGTCGTGATCCCGAACTGCCACCGGGCGATGTCGACGAGCTCCATTGCTGCGTCTCCTCCAGGTCGGTGTGGGGCCGGTCGTGACCGGCCTGCTCCTACGACACTGCGTAGTAGGTACTACGCATCGTAGTACGACGGAACTCGTAGGTACACTGGTGCCGTGCCCGCATCCCGCAAGAGCTCCTCAAGGTCCGCGCTCGGTGATCTCGAGCGCGCGGTGATGGACGTCCTGTGGTCCCAGGCCGCCGACGTGACCCTCACCGTCCGCGACGTCCACGCCGAGGTCTCGGCCCGGCGCGAGGTCGCCTACACCACCGTCATGACCGTCATGGACCGCCTCGCGCGGAAGGACCTCGTGGTCCAGGAGCGCGACGGCCGGGCCTACCGCTACCGCGCCGGCGCCTCCCGCGGGGAGATGACCGCCGCCCTCATGCGCGGCGCGCTCGAGGACATCGGCCAGCAGGACCGGGCCGGTGCGCTCGTCGCCTTCGTGGGGGACGCCAGCGCCGAGGAGCTCGACGCGCTGCGCGCCGCGCTCGCTCGGATCCCGGGCGAGGCCGGCGGCTCCTGACCGCCATGACCCCCCTGCTGCTGGGCGTGCTCGCCGTGCTGCTCGCCGGCCCGGTGCCGGCGCTGCTCGGGCGCGCGCCCTGGCTGCGGCGCACGCCGTACGCCGCCCTCGTGCTGTGGCAGGCCGTCGCGCTCGCCGCCGTGCTGGCGGCCCTCGGCGCGACGCTGGCGCTGGTGACCACCCACCTGCTGCCGACCGACCGCAGCGTCCCGCACGCGGTGGAGTACGCCGTGGCCGTCGTCGCGCTCGGCGTCACCGGCCTCGTCGCCGGACGGCTGCTCGTCAGCGCGCACCGCACGGGCGCCGACCTGCGCCGCCTGCGCCGACGCCACGCCGACCAGGTGGACCTGCTCGGCCGCGCCCAGGCCGGCGGCGTGCGCGTGCTGGACGGCGACCTGCCCGTCGCCTACTGCCTGCCCGGCCTGCACCGCGGCCGCGTCGTCGTCTCGGAGGGCGTCATGGAGCGCCTGGACGGCGACGAGGTGGACGCCGTGCTCGCGCACGAGTGGGCGCACCTGCGGTTCCGCCACGACCTGGTCGTGGAGTTCTTCGACGTCCTGCACCGCGCCTTCCCGCGCTGGGTCTCGAGCCGGTCCGCGCTGGCCGAGGTGCGCCTGCTCGTCGAGATGTGCGCCGACCGCGCCGCGGCCCGCGAGGCCGGGCGCCGCCCGCTGGCGCAGGCGCTCGTGCAGCTCGCCGAGGCGCGCACGCCGGCGGCCGCCCTCGGTGCCGGCGACGGGCGCCGCGGCGACCTCCTCGCCCGCATCGAGGTGCTCGGCGACCCCGCGCCCCGTCGTGCCCAGGGTGCGGTGCTGCTCGCCGGCGCCCTCGCCCTGCTGGTGCTGCCGACGTGGCTGGTCGTCGCCCCGTGGCTGCTCACCGTCCTCCGGCTCGCCTGGGCCTGAGGGCGGGGCGTGAGGGCTGGGCGTGACGAGGTCGCCCCGCGACACGCTCCTGTGAAGCATGGTGCGGGTGTGACGATCGCCTAGGGTCCCGACCATGGCGACCCGTACGTCTTCCCCGCCGGGGTCGCGGAGCTCGAGCACGTCCAGGAACGGCGCGTCGCGAGGCGGCGCGCCCCGAGGTGGTTCGAGCAACCGCTCCCGGAGTACCGGCAAGTCAGGCCGGACCACCGCGTCGCGCGGCACGACCGCGCGGCGCCCACCGGCGCGCCCGGCGCCCCGGGCGGTGCGCAGCGGGCCCGGCCCCGTCCTGCGGTTCTTCGCGCTCGTCGGCCGCGGTCTCGTCGCGGCCTGGCTGGGGGTGGCCGGCGCCGTCGGCGGCGCCGCCCGCAGCATCGGCAACGCGGCCCGCGAGGTCGAGCCCGAGCACCGCCGCGACGGCGTCGGGCTGGCCCTGTTCGGGCTCGCCGTCGTGGTCGCCGGCGCGGTGTGGTGGCAGTTCTCGGGCGCCATGCTCGACACGGTCCGCACGGTCGTCGCCGGCTCGGTCGGCAAGCTCGCCGGCTTCGTGCCGCTCGCGCTCGTGTACGTCGGGTGGCGCAACATGCGCGACCCGGAGCGCAACGGCCCGGCCGGTCGCCAGGTGATCGGGTGGACCGCCCTCGCCTTCGGCGTGCTCGGGCTGGTCCACATCGCCAACGGCAGCCCCGAGCCCGTGCTCGGCGACACGAGCGAGCTGCAGGACGCCGGCGGTGCCATCGGCTTCGTCGTCTCGAGCCTGCTGCTCGACCTGCTCCGCACCAGCTGGGTCGTGGTGCCGCTGCTGGCGCTGCTCGCCTTCTTCGGCGTCCTCATCATCACCGCGACGCCCGTCTACCAGATCCCCGCGCGGCTGCGCGAGGCCCGCGACCGGCTGCTCGGCGCGCCCGGCGGCCACGACGCCGCCGCCCGCTCGGCCCACGACGACGAGATCGACCCCGAGGCCGGGGACCCGGCGTACGACACCCCGCTCGTCGGAGCCGCCAGCCGCAAGGAGAAGCGCGCCCAGCGCAAGGCGGAGAAGGAGGCCGAGGCCGCCGAGGCCGCCGAGGCCGCAGAGGCCGCCGCGGGCGCCGACGCCGGCCCTGACGCCATCGACTTCCTCGCCAGCCTCGACCTGTCCGACGAGCCGACCCCGGCCGACGGTCCCGCCGCCGCGGCGCCGGGGGCGGCCCCCGCCACGGGTGCCGTCGTCCCCACGCCGGTGCCCCGGGGTGGGGCCACCAGGGTGGAGAAGGGCGAGGCCAAGGGCGACCTCGAGCCGCCGCCGCACGCGCAGCTGCCGCCCCGCGTCGAGCAGCTCTCGCTGTCGGGGGACATCGCCTACTCGCTGCCGGGCAGCGAGGTCCTCAAGCCGGGCTCGGTGCACAAGGCCCGCTCGAAGGCCTCCGACGCCGTCGTCGAGCGCCTCACCCAGGTGCTCGAGGAGTTCACCATCGACGCCCAGGTGACGGGCTACACGCGCGGCCCGACGGTCACGCGGTACGAGGTCGAGCTCGGCCCGGCCGTCAAGGTCGAGAAGGTCACGGCGCTCAGCAAGAACATCGCGTACGCCGTCGCCTCGGCCGACGTCCGCATCCTGTCGCCGATCCCCGGCAAGTCCGCGATCGGCATCGAGATCCCGAACCTCGACAAGGAGATCGTCTCCCTCGGCGACGTGCTGCGCTCCGGCACGGCGCGTTCCGACCCGCACCCGATGATCGCCGGGCTCGGCAAGGACGTGGAGGGCCAGTTCGTCGTCGCCAACCTGGCCAAGATGCCCCACCTGCTGGTGGCCGGCGCGACGGGCTCGGGAAAGTCGAGCTTCATCAACTCGATGATCACGTCGCTGCTGATGCGGGCGACGCCCGACGAGGTGCGGATGATCATGGTCGACCCCAAGCGGGTCGAGCTGAACGCCTACGAGGGCGTCCCGCACCTCATCACGCCGATCATCACCGACCCGAAGAAGGCCGCCGAGGCGCTCGCCTGGGTCGTGCGCGAGATGGACATGCGCTACGACGACCTGGCCAACTTCGGGTTCCGCCACGTGGACGATTTCAACAAGGCGGTGCGGGCCGGAAAGGTCGAGCTGCCGCCGGGCAGCGAGCGGGTGCTCTCGCCGTACCCGTACCTCGTCGTCATCGTCGATGAGCTCGCCGACCTCATGATGGTCGCGCCGCGCGACGTCGAGGACGCGGTCGTGCGCATCACCCAGCTCGCCCGCGCCGCCGGCATCCACCTGGTGCTCGCGACGCAGCGGCCCTCGGTCGACGTCGTCACCGGCCTCATCAAGGCCAACGTGCCCTCACGGCTGGCGTTCGCGACCTCGTCGCTGGCCGACAGCCGCGTCATCCTCGACCAGCCGGGTGCCGAGAAGCTGGTCGGCCAGGGTGACGGGCTGTTCCTGCCGATGGGGGCCTCCAAGCCCATCCGCGTGCAGGGCTCCTGGGTCACCGAGGCCGAGATCGCGCACGTCGTCAAGCACTGCCGCGGGCAGCTCGAGCCGACGTACCGCGAGGACGTGACCGCGCCCGCGCAGAGCAAGCGGGAGCTCGACGACGACATCGGCGACGACCTCGACCTGGTGGTCCAGGCCGTGGAGCTCGTCGTGTCGACCCAGTTCGGCTCGACCTCGATGCTGCAGCGCAAGCTGCGGGTCGGGTTCGCCAAGGCCGGGCGACTGATGGACATCCTCGAGAGCAGGGGTGTCGTCGGCCCCAGCGAGGGGTCGAAGGCCCGCGACGTGCTGGTCAAGCCCGACGAGCTGGACTCCGTCATCGTGACCTTGCAGGGGGAGCAGTGAGCACGCACCACGCCCGCACCACGGCCGCACACGACCGGCCCGACCGGCCCGACCGGCACGACACCGACGCGCACGCCTCTGCGGCGCGCCGCGACCCGTTCGGCCTCGGCCTGCCCCGGCGACCGGACTGGGAGGCGCTCGGCGTCGTCCACGAGGCCGTCGAGCCGGGCGCCGGCGAGGACCTGGCCCCGGGCCAGGTCGTCGAGATCCGCCGCAGCGGCCTCGTCAGCGGCGCCATCGGCGTCGTCGCGGCCGGCCTCGCCGTCGCCTGGCTGAGCCGGGCCGCGGCCGACGGCGGCGTCGTCACCTGGGTCGTCACGGCGCTGCTCGCGCTCGTCGCGGTCGCCCACCTGTCGTCGTTCGTGGACGCCCGCGTGCCGCTGGCGGTGCTCGACGAGCACGGTGTGCGCATGCGCCTGGGCCGCACGTGGCAGGGCCTGCCGTGGGAGAGCGTCGACCACGTCGTGCACGTGCCGCGGGCCGGCCTGCTGCGGGACGGCTCCGTGCTGGTGGTGCCGTTCGAGACCGAGGCCGTGCTGGCCGGTCTCGACCGTCGTGCCCGCTGGCAGGCCTGGCTGGCGACGCGCTGGTACGGCGGCCCCTTCGCCCTCCCCGTCGGTCTGTCCACGCGCGTCGTGGGCACCGACGACGTCGCCACCTCGCTGCGCGACCTCGCCGACCCCGAGGTGCCCGTGCTGGTGCAGGAGGTGGAGCGCCCCGCGCCCGCTGACGAGGCTGCCGACGAGGCTGCCGAGGAGCCCCGCGACGAGTCCGCCGAGCCCGTCGCCGAGGCCGTCGCCAAGCCGGCCGAGCCGGCCGAGCCGGCCGCCGAGCCCGCCGTCGCGGCGCACGTCGTCGCGTCCGGCACGGCTCCCACCGCCGAGCCCGCCCCGCTGGCCCAGCCCGCCGAGCCCGTCCAGCCCGCCGAGCCCGTCCAGCCCGCCGAGCCCGCCACGGACGAGGAGCCCGACGCGGCGCCCGGCCACCGCCCCCGCCTGCGCCCCTGGGCCGCCGGCGTGATCGCGCGGCTGGGGGAGCGCCGTACCGCCCGCGTGGCCGACCGGGCACGCTCGGCGCAGCCCGGGCGCGACGCCGACCCGCTGGACGACGGGGCCGACGCCGACGGCGTCCACGCCGCCTCGACCCTCGACCGGCCCACGGGTGGCGCCACCGCGGTGTCGGTGCTCGACGAGCGGGCTGCGGCCGCCGTCGAGCCGTCCGCGGCCCCGTCGCCGCTGCGCGAGCCCCGCTCGGCCGTGCGCGCCGAGATCCACCGCGCGGCGCCCGAGCGCGTGCTGCCGGAGCAGGACGACCACCTGCGCCGTCCCGCCGACGACGGGCTCGCGGCGTACGAGCGCCCGTGGGAGCCGCTCCCACCCGCCGTCGTGGCCGACGAGCCCGAGCCGGAGCCCGAGGCACGGCGCGAGCCCGTCATCGGCCCCGTGCTGGCCGGGGCGCGCCGTCGCCTGGGCCTCAGCGTCGACCAGGTCGCGGAGCGCACCCGCATCCGCCCGCACGTGATCGAGGCCGTCGAGGTCGACGACTTCGCCCCGTGCGGCGGCGACTTCTACGCCCGCGGCCACCTGCGCACCCTCGCGCGCGTGCTGGGTGTCGACGCCGCCGAGCTGGTGCAGCGCTACGACGACGAGTACGCCGACGCCCCCATCGACGCCCGCCGGGTCTTCGAGGCCGAGCTGGCCACGGTGCCGGGCGGCTCGCTGCGCGCCACCCGGGGTGGCCCGAACTGGTCCGTGCTCGTGGCCGCGGTCATGGCCGTCGTGCTGCTCTGGTCGGTGGCCCAGCTGCTGCTCGACCGCGGCCCCGAGGTCGACACCGCCACCACCGGCACGGCGGGCCTGTCGGCCGGGTCGACGGTCGCGCCGGTGCCCGTCGCGCTCACGGGCGCCGAGGCGCCGGCGGAGGTGACGGTCCGCGACGGCGACGGTGAGGTCGTGTGGCAGGGCCAGCTGGCCGCGGGGGAGAGCCGCACGGTCGACGCGGCGCCGCCGGTGCGGATCTCCTCGTCCGACGGTGCGGTGCGCGCCGCTCTCGACGGCGCCGAGCCGGCCCCGCTGGGCCAGCCGGGCGACGCCGTGCAGCGCACGCTGGCCCCCTGACCGCCCGGCTTCCCGGCCCGTCGGCACGGGCCGCCCGTTTCGACTCCCGGCCCGCCGCCGGGGCATACTCGGCCCGGTCATGACTGCGCCGACGACACCCCTGACCGAGCGACCCGCTGCCCCCGCCGACCTCGCGGGAGCCGAGCCGCTCTCGGTGGCGATGGTGACCCTGGGGTGCGCCCGCAACGAGGTGGACTCCGAGGAGCTCGCCGGCCGCCTCGAGGCGGGTGGTTTCCGCCTCGTCGACGACCCCGACGCCGCGGACACCGTCGTCGTCAACACCTGCGGCTTCGTCGAGTCGGCCAAGAAGGACTCCGTCGACACGCTGCTCGCGGCCGCCGACCTCAAGGACGGCGGGCGCGCCCAGGCCGTCGTCGCGGTGGGCTGCCTCGCGGAGCGGTACGGCGCGGAGCTCGCCGCCGAGCTGCCCGAGGCCGACGCCGTGCTCGGCTTCGACGACTACCCCGACATCGCCGCGCGGCTGCGCTCGATCGTCGCGGGGGAGGCCCACCACCCGCACACGCCGACCGACCGGCGGCGCCTGCTGCCGATCAGCCCCGTCGAGCGCGGCGACGCCGTCGTCGCCTCCGGGCTGAGCGTGCCCGGCCACGGCGCCGAGGCGCTCGTCATCGACCCCGCCGACCCGCTCGACGACGTCGCGCCGGCCAGCGGTCCGCGGGTGTACCGGCGCCGCCTCGAGAACGGGCCGACGGCGCCGCTCAAGCTGGCCAGCGGCTGCGACCGCCGCTGCACCTTCTGCGCCATCCCGGCCTTCCGCGGCTCGTTCGTCAGCCGTCGTCCCGCCGACGTGCTGGGCGAGGCCCGCTGGCTCGCGGGCGAGGGCGTGCGCGAGCTGTTCCTCGTCAGCGAGAACTCGACGTCGTACGGCAAGGACCTCGGCGACGTGAAGCTGCTCGAGACCGTGCTGCCCGAGCTCGCGGCGATCGAGGGCGTGGCCCGCGTGCGCGTGTCCTACCTGCAGCCGGCCGAGACGCGCCCGGGGCTGATCCGCGCGATCGCGACGACGCCGGGCGTCGTCCCCTACTTCGACCTGTCGTTCCAGCACGCGAGCAACCCGGTGCTGCGCCGGATGCGCCGCTTCGGCGACCCGGAGAGCTTCCTCGCCCTGCTCGACCGCATCCGCGGCCTGGCCCCCGAGGCGGGCGTCCGCTCCAACGTCATCGTCGGCTTCCCCGGGGAGACCGAGGAGGACCTCGAGGTGCTGTGCGACTTCCTGGAGGCCGCCCGTCTCGACGTCACCGGGGTGTTCGGCTACTCCGACGAGGACGGCACCGAGGCTGCGGACCTCGACGGCAAGCACGACGAGGACGAGGTGCGGGCCCGCACCGAGCACGTCACGGCGCTGGTGGAGGAGCTCACGGCGCAGCGCGCCGAGGAGCGGATCGGCGAGCACGTCGAGGTGCTGGTGGAGCGCACGGGCGACGAGGGCACCGAGGGCCGCGCGGCCCACCAGGGCCCCGAGGTGGACGGCACGACGACCCTCGTCGACGCCGACGGCGCTGCCGTGGACGCCCGCGTGGGCGACCTCGTGCGCGCCGTGGTCGTGGCCAGCGAGGGCGTCGACCTCGTGGCCCAGGTGAGGGAGGACCCGCGATGACGGACGCCCCGGTGAAGGTCAGCAACTACAACCTGCCGAACGCCCTCACGACGCTGCGCATCGTGCTCGTGCCGTTCTTCGGCTGGGCGCTGCTCGTCGACGGCGGGGACTCGGTGCTGTGGCGCACGGTCGCGTGGGCGATCTTCTTCGTCGCGATGGTGACGGACAAGGTCGACGGCGACCTGGCCCGCGCGCGCAACATGGTGACCGACTTCGGCAAGATCGCGGACCCCATCGCCGACAAGGCGATCACGGGCATGGCCTTCGTCGGTCTCGCGATCGTCGGCGACATCTGGTGGTGGGTCGCGATCGTCGTGCTGGTGCGCGAGTGGAGCGTCACCCTGCTGCGGCTGTCCGTCGCCAAGCAGGTCGTCATCGCGGCGGCCCGCAGCGGCAAGATCAAGACGGTTCTGCAGGCGTTCGCCCTCGGGCTCCTCGCGCTGCCGCTGCGGCAGGTGGACGGGTGGCTCGACGTGCCCGGCGAGGTCGTCTTCCACGCCGCCCAGGCCCTGCTGGCCGCCGCGGTCGTCATGACCCTGTGGTCGGGCTATGAGTTCTTCCGCGACCTGGTCAAGCAGCGCGACGTGCTGCGCCGCGCCCCCCGCGCCTGACGCGTCCCGAGGGCGTGGACGCGCCGCTGACGGAACCGTTACCGACCGTTCACCGGGAGGCGTTGACCTGGTCGTCGGACCGGGATGGGATGACCGGGTCTCCCCTCTGACCGGACGCCGGCTCGGCGTGCGTCCGCACCTGCCGAAAGGTCGCTCGTGTCCGTACCTCCGCAGAACCCGCCAGCCCGCGCGCGTCGCGCGACGAGGAGTCGCGTCCGCCGCGGCCTCGCCGCCGGCCTCGGCGCCGGCGTCGCCGCCACGTGCCTCGTGGCGGCACCCTCCCAGGCCAACCCGGCCGGCACCGGTCTCGTCATCAGCGAGGTGTACGGCGGTGGCGGCAACTCCGGCGCCGCCTTCAGCAACGACTTCATCGAGCTCTACAACCCCACGGGTGCGGCGATCTCGCTGGACGGCCTGGCGCTGCAGTACCGCTCTGCCGCCGGCGGCAGCGGCGGCGTGCAGTCGCTGACGGGCTCGGTCGCCCCGGGCTCGTACTTCCTCGTGCAGGCAGCGGCCGGGTCCAACACGACGCTGCCCGCGCTGCCGTCGCCCGACGCGAGCGTGCCGTTCAACATGTCGGGCAGCGCCGGTCAGGTGCTGCTGCTCAACGGCACCAGCGCCTTCACCGGCTCGGGCGACCTGGCCGGCAACCCGGCGCTCGTCGACGCGATCGGCTGGGGGTCCGCCACGACCAGCTTCGAGACCGCTCCCGCGGCGGGCACGGCGAACGCGACCAGCGTCGCGCGCACCGCGCCGGGCACCGACAGCGACAGCAACACCGCCGACTTCCGCGTGGGTGCACCGACCCCGCAGGCCTCCGGCGCCGCGCCGGACCCCGACCCGGAGCCGGACCCGGAGCCCGAGACCCCGACCGCGGTCACCATCGCCCAGATCCAGGGCACGGGTGCGAGCACCCCGCTGGCCGGCCAGCGGGTGTCCACCACCGGTGTCGTCACCGCGGCCTACCCGACCGGCGGCTTCAACGGTTTCTACGTCCAGACCGCCGGCACCGGCGGCGCGGCCAAGGCGGCCGGCTCGGCCTCCGACGCGGTGTTCGTGTACGGCGGGTCCTCCGGCTTCGCGACGTACCCCGCGGTCGGCGACTCGGTCCAGGTGGTCGGCACCGCCACGGAGTTCGCGTCGCAGACCCAGGTCGACGCCAGCGCCGGCTCGTGGACCGAGCTGTCCACGCCGCTCACCGCCGTGACCCCGCGCGCCTTCGCGCTCCCCGGGACGGGCGCCGCGCGCGAGATGTACGAGGGCGAGCTCGTGGCGCCCACCGAGACCTACACGGTCACGAACAACTACAACCTCAACAACTTCGCCGAGATCGGCCTCGCGCTCGGCGACCTGCCGCTGCTGACGCCGACCGAGGTGGCCGACCCGCAGGACGCGGAGGCCATCGCGGCCGTGCAGGCCGACAACGCCGCGCGTGCCGTCACCCTCGACGACGGCGCCAGCACGAACTTCCTCTCCAGCTCGAACGGCGGGGCGAACAAGGACATCCCGCTGCCCTGGATCACCCAGGAGCGCTCGGTGCGGGTCAACGCGGGCGCCGAGATCACCGCGCCGGTCGTCTTCGACTTCCGCAACAGCACGTGGAAGTACCAGCCGACCACGCAGCTGACGGCGCAGGGCACCGCCCCGGCGACGTTCGAGGACACCCGCACCGCGGCTCCGGAGGAGGTGGGCGGCGACCTGCAGCTCGCCACCTTCAACGTGCTGAACTACTTCAGCACCACCGGTGAGGACTTCGTCGAGTCGGGCCTCGGCACCTGCTCGTTCTACACGGACCGTGACGGCGCCCCCGTCACGAACAACCGCTGCGACCCCGACGGCCCGCGCGGTGCCGCCGACCAGGAGAACCTGGAGCGCCAGCAGGCGAAGATCGTCGCGGCCATCAACGCCATCGACGCCGACGTGATGTCGCTGGAGGAGATCGAGAACTCGGCGGCCTTCGGCCAGAACCGCGACCTGGCGCTGGCGACGCTGGTGGAGGCGCTCAACGCCGACGCCGGCGAGACCCGCTGGGCGTTCGTCCCCTCCCCGCGTGACGTGCCGGAGGAGGAGGACGTCATCCGCACGGCGTTCATCTACCAGCGCGCCGACGTCGAGACGGTGGGCTCCTCGCGGATCCTGCTCGACTCGACCGCGTTCGCGAACGCCCGCCGGCCGCTGGCCCAGGCGTTCAAGGCCCGCGGGGCGGACGACTCCTCGGCGTTCACCGTCGTCGTCAACCACTTCAAGTCCAAGGGCGACTCGACCCCGCCCGCCACGGGCGACAACGCCAACGGTCTCCAGGGCGCCTTCAACGGCGACCGCACCCGCCAGGCGCAGGCGCTGACCACGTTCGCGGACGAGGTGGCGGCCGAGGTCGGCACCGAGGCCGTGTTCCTCGCCGGTGACTTCAACTCGTACTCGATGGAGGACCCGATCCAGGTCCTCGAGGAGGCGGGCTACACCAACCTGTCGTCCGACGACGAGTGGAGCTACAGCTTCAGCGGCCAGTCGGGCTCGCTGGACCACGTGCTCGCGAACGAGGCGGCGCTGGCCACGGTCACGGGCTCGGACATCTGGGAGATCAACGCCGTCGAGCCGATCTCCTACGAGTACAGCCGGTACAACTACAACGCCACCGACTTCTACTCGCCCGACCCGTACCGCTCGTCGGACCACGAGCCGCACGTGATCGGCATCAGCGCCGACCAGGCCCCGGTCGAGTCGACGGTCGTCACCTCGCCCACCACGGGTGCCTACGGCGACGCCATCCGCATCCCCGTCGAGATCGACACCGAGGGCGCCGGCACCGGCACCGTCGAGGCGATCTGGGGCGGTCGGGTCCTCGGCAGCGCCGAGGTCGTCGACGGTCGCGCGACCATCGTGCTGCCGCGCCGCCAGCTCCTCCCGAACACCTACCGCATCGGTCTGCGCTACTCGGGCGACACCACGACGTACCCGTCGACCGGCGGCGTCGTGCTGACGGTGGACAAGGCGCGCTCCGTGCTCGTCACGGCCGCCTGGCCGCAGCCGATCGCCCCCGGTGCCCGCGGCACGCTCGGCATCGAGGTCGGGAACTCCTCGGGTGCCCGGGCCAACGGCTGGGTCAACGTCGTGTACGGCGGCCAGGCCCAGCGGGTGCAGGTCGTCAACGGCTTCGCCCGGGTGTCGCTGCCGCCGGTCCGCACCGCGGGCTGGCAGCGCGCCAGCATCTACTACGAGGGCAACGCCACCATCAACCCCGCGTTCGCCACGCTGGGGGTGAAGGTCGGACGCTGACGCGACCGCCATGATGGGGGGATGACCATCCCCACCGTCCCTGCCGAGGCCCTCGACGCGCTGGTCGCGTCGGGGGCCTCGCTCGCTGTCGCGGAGTCGTTGACGGGCGGGCGCCTCGCGGCCGCGCTCACGGGCGTCCCGGGCGCCTCCCGCGTGTTCCGCGGGGGAGTCGTGGCCTACGCCAGCGACGTGAAGGTCGCGGTGCTCGGCGTGCCCTCGCTGGTGGTCGAGACCGACGGGGTGGTGTCCGCCCGGTGCGCGGCGGCGATGGCGGCCGGCGTACGACGCCTGCTCGGCGCGACGTGGGGCGTCGCGACCACGGGCGTGGCCGGTCCCGACCCGCAGGAGGGGCACCCGCCCGGCACGGTGTTCGTCGGCATCGCCGGCCCCACCGGACCCGCGCGGGCGCAGCGCCTCCACCTGGCCGGCGACCGCGCAGCCGTCCAGGACGCCAGCGTCGCCGGAGCGTTGGCGCTGCTGCTGTCCGAGGTGTCGAGGCTCCCGCGGGATGAAACGGCCATCGGGTAGCGTTGCACCCCACGCGAGGGACCGAGGTGAAAGGACGGCGCATGGTGCTCTTCCGACGCTCGTTGGGTGACGTCCTCCGTCGTGAGCGCGTGCAGCGCGGCATGACGCTGCGCGAGGTCTCCGCGGGAGCCCGCGTGAGCCTGGGCTACATCTCCGAGATCGAGCGCGGCCAGAAGGAGGCGTCGTCGGAGCTGCTCGCGTCGCTCTGCGCCGCCCTCGAGGTGCCGCTCTCCGACGTCCTGCGCGAGGTCAGCCTCGAGGTGGCGCGCGAGGAGTCCGTGGTGCTCGCCGCCGCGACCCCGCTCAAGGTGCACCCGCGCCCGGCCGCCGGCGAGGTCGTCGCCTCCGCCGCCTAGGCCTCGGGCCGCCGCCCGTCCGGTCCACCACCGCCCGTCCGAGCCCCGCTCGGGCGGGCGGTGTCGCTCACTGCTCCGGCTGGCAGTGAGGGCACCAGTACGTCGTGCGCTCGCCCCGGTCGGGGTGCTCGTCGTCGGTGCGCAGCTGGCGGACGACCGGCGTGCCGCAGCGCCGGCAGGGCTTGCGGGCCCGCCCATACACCCACAGCTCGCGGCCCGGGCGCGTGTCCCCGGTGGTGCACCGCACCGCCCGGTCCTTGTTGAGCACGAGCATCTGGTGCGCCCGCTGCACGAGCCGCTCGGGCCGGGCCACCGCGCCCACCGGCGTCGCCGGGTGGACACCGGCGACGAAGCACAGCTCGTTGGCGAAGACGTTGCCCACGCCGGCGAGCGAGCGCTGCTCGAGGAGGGCCTCGACGACCGGCCGCCCCGCGTCCGCGAGCAGCCGCCGCGTGGCCTCGTCGGCGTCCCAGTCCGGCCCCAGGAGATCGGGCCCGAGGTGGCCCACGACCTCGTCCTCGTGGGCGGTCAGCACCAGGTCGACGACCCCGAGCGCGAAGCCGACGGCGCTGACGTCACCGCTGCGCAGCACCACGCGGGCCTCGTGCGCGGGGCGCCGCCAGCGCTGACCGGCGGCGTACGTGTGCCAGACCCCCTCCATCTTGAGGTGGGTGTGGAGGGTCCACTCCCCGGTGTCGTGCTCGAGGCGGGTCAGCAGGTGCTTGCCGCGCGGGACCGTCGCCACGTGCCGGGAGCCGGCGAGGTCGACCGTCGCCAGCCGCGGCACCCGCAGGTCGACGACGTCGAGCACCCGCCCGGCCAGGGCGCGGTCGAGCCCGCGGGCGGCGCGGTAGACGGTGTCACCCTCGGGCACGGAGGTGCAGCCCCTTCGGCGTCGTGGTGAACCCGGCGGCGGCCAGCGCCCGGCGCAGCGGGGTGTCGGGGGCCCCCAGCAGCTGGCTGCCGTCGGCCTGCTCGACGGTGAGGCGCCCGAGACCGCCGCGGCGCACGGTGCCGGCCAGGCCGTGGGCGGCCCGGGTCAGGGTGTCGGAGTCGTCGGTGAACGTCAGCAGCGTGCGCCCGCCCCGCTCGACGTACAGCACGAGCTCGCCGTCCACGAGCACGACGACGGCGCCGGCCTTGCGCCCGGGGCGGTGCCCGCTCGCGCGGCCCGGGGCGTCGGTGCCGCCCGCGCCGTCGGTCGCGGCGTCGGCGGCCGGGCGGT
>NZ_JAHWBL010000061.1:0-18916 GCF_029493445.1 Nocardioides sp. ChNu-99
CGCGCCAGGTCGCGGCCGACCCGCTCCTGGTCCGCGGCCGGGAGCGCCGCCGCCAGCGCGACCGGGTCGCCCGGGGCGCCGGCACGGGAGTCCCCCGCGTCCGGGTACGGCGCGGCCCGGTGCGCGACGACCGCCGCCAGCACGGCGAGCAGGGCGACCAGCACGGCGGCGACGGTCGGCACGGCCACCTCCGGCGCCCACCGGCCGGTGGTGACGAGCCAGCCCAGCGTCGTGGTGGCGTGGACTGCGAGCACCACCCCGACGAGCACCCACAGGTCGGTGCCGACCGGACGCCGGCCCCGGGCGCGGGTGACGAGCCAGGTGGCCCACCGCAGCACCAGGGCGACGAGCGTGACGAGGGCCGCCGTGCCCGCGACCCGGTCGGCGGTCGCGGCGGAGGGTGCGCCGTACCCCGCCTCGGAGCCGAGCACCACGACGGCGACCACGACACCGAGCACGCCCAGCAGGGTCAGGGCGACGAGCAGGCGCGGCGGCAGCGCGTCGGCCCGCCGCCGCCACCGGCGACGCGGGTCGAGGGCGTCCTGCACCTCCGGGTGCCGACCGAACGCGGCGACCTCGAGCCCCAGCCACGGCACGGGCACGCCGTCGGGGACGTGGGCGACGAGGTCGCGGGCGCTGCGGGCCGGGACGTCGTGGAGGTCCTCGACGAGGATCCCGGGCGAGGTCCCGGCGGCGCGGCCCGCCTCGGACCACGGTGAGGGCCCGGCGTACGCGGAGTGGTCCCCGCCGCCGTCGCCCCCGCCGTCCACCGCCGTGCCCGCGCTACGGGATCAGATGCCCGCGGCGGCGCGCAGGGCGTCGGCGCGGTCGGTGCGCTCCCACGTGAACTCGGGCAGCTCGCGGCCGAAGTGGCCGTAGGCCGACGTCAGCGAGTAGATGGGGCGCAGCAGGTCGAGGTCCCGGATGATCGCGGCGGGGCGCAGGTCGAACACCTCGAGCACGGCCTTCTGGATGACCTCGTCGGAGACGACACCGGTGCCGAACGTCTGGATGAAGACGCCGACCGGGTGCGCCTTGCCGATCGCGTAGGCGACCTGGGCCTCGGCGCGGCGGGCCAGCCCGGCGGCCACGATGTTCTTCGCGACCCAGCGCATCGCGTACGCCGCGGAGCGGTCGACCTTCGACGGGTCCTTGCCCGAGAACGCGCCACCGCCGTGGCGGGCCATGCCGCCGTACGTGTCGACGATGATCTTGCGGCCCGTCAGGCCCGCGTCGCCCATGGGGCCGCCGACGACGAACTTGCCGGTCGGGTTCACCAGGAGGCGGTAGCCGTCGGAGGGGATGTCGAACTGCGCGAGCACGGGCTCGATCACGTGCTGCTGGATGTCGGGCTCCAGCTGCGTCGCCAGGTCGATGCCGTCGGCGTGCTGCGTGGAGAGCACGACGGTGTCGATGCGCACCGGGCGGTCGTCCTCGTCGTACTCGATCGTCACCTGCGTCTTGCCGTCGGGGCGCAGGTAGGCGAGCGTGCCGTCCTTGCGCACGGTCGAGAGGCGCTCGGAGAGCCGGTGCGCGATGGTGATGGGCAGCGGCATGAGCTCGGGGGTGTCGTCGCTGGCGTAGCCGAACATCAGGCCCTGGTCGCCGGCGCCCTGCTTGTCGAGCTCGTCGTCGGAGGATCCGACGCGCGCCTCGTGGCCGTCGTCGACGCCCTGCGCGATGTCGGCGGACTGGCCGCCGATCGCGACCTGGACGCCGCAGGAGGAGCCGTCGAAGCCCTTCTCCGAGGAGTCGTAGCCGATCTCCAGGATCTTGCGGCGCACGAGCTCGGCGACGGGGGCGTAGGCGTTGGTGCGCACCTCGCCCGCCACGACGACGAGGCCGGTGGTCAGGAGCGTCTCCACGGCGACGCGGAGGTTGGCCGTGTCCCCGTCGTTCGCGAGCAGGTAGTCCAGCACGGTGTCGCTGATCTGGTCAGCGATCTTGTCCGGGTGACCCTCGGTCACGGACTCCGACGTGAAGAGACGTCCAGGCACGTTCGCTCACTCCCACTCGACGAGGCGTTCGGGGCGCACGGCTGCGCCCCGCCGAAACCATAGTCGGGGGGCGGAGGGCGACCGGAATCCGGCGCGCCGTCCCGGGACGTGGACAGCGTGGCCGTCAGGGGCGGGCGGGCAGGCGCGGGACGACCTGGTCCCAGATGGCGTGGGCGAGCACGCCCTTCGCGGCGCGGGGCACCTCGACCGTGCTGCCGTCGGCGCCGAGGATGACGGCCTCGTTGTCGGTGCTGCCGAACACCGCTCCCCCGCTGACGTCGTTGACGACGAGCAGGTCGCAGCCCTTGCGGGCCAGCTTCTGGCGGCCCAGCTCGAGCACCGAGCCGGTGGCGTCACCGGTCTCGGCCGCGAACCCGACGACCACGACGCCCGGCGCCGGCCGCTCGTGGGAGATCCCGGCGAGGATGTCGGCGTTCTGCACGAGCTCGAGCGGCGCCGCGGAACCGTCGGCGAGCTTCTTGATCTTCGCGTCGCTGAACGCGGCGGGCCGGAAGTCGGCGGGCGCGGCGGCCATGACGACGGCGTCGGCACCCTTGGCCTCGGCGGTCACGGCGGCCGCGAGCTGCGCCGTCGTCTCCACCCGTACGACGCGTGCCCCCGCCGGGTCGGGCAGGTCGACGTTCGCGGCGACGAGCACGACCTCGGCCCCGCGGGAGAGCGCGGCCCGGGCCAGCGCGTGGCCCTGGCGCCCCGACGAGCGGTTGCCGAGGAAGCGGACGGGGTCGAGGTACTCCCGCGTGCCGCCGGCCGAGACGACCACGCGGCGCCCGGCCAGGTCGGTGCCGGCGCCGCCCGCCAGCGAGCGGGCCAGCACGTCGGAGGCGACCTCGAAGATCTCCCCCGGGTCGGGCAGGCGGCCCTTGCCGGTGTCCTTGCCGGTGAGCCGGCCCTCGGCGGGCTCGACGACGAGGATCCCGCGGGCGCGCAGGGTGGCGACGTTCGCGACCGTCGCGGGGTGCTCCCACATCTCGGTGTGCATCGCGGGGACCATCACGATGGGGCACCGGGCGGTGAGCAGGGTGTTGGTGAGCAGGTCGTCGGCCAGGCCGTGCGCGGCCTTCGCCAGCAGGTCGGCCGTGGCCGGAGCGACGACGACCAGGTCGGCGGTCTTGCCGATCCGCACGTGGGGCACCTCGTGCACGCCGGCCCACACGTCGCTCGCGACGGGCTTGCCCGACAGGGCCGCCCAGGTGGGCGCGCCGACGAACTCGAGCGCGGCGGCGGTCGGCACCGGGGTCACGTCGTGGCCCGACTCGGTGAAGCGGCGCAGCACCTCGCAGGCCTTGTACGCCGCGATGCCGCCCCCCACCCCGAGCACCACGCGCGGACGGGCCGCGGGGGCGCTCGGGTCGGGAGACGGCATCGGGGTGGTGAGCTCGGGGCTCAGGTCACTCGGCGCCGAACGGCGACTCGACGGCGGCCGTCTTCGCCGCCGCCTCCTCCGCCGCCAGCTCGGCCGGGTCGACGTCCTCGCACGTCAGCAGGTCCTCGTTGATCTCGCGCAGCGCGATCGAGAGGGGCTTCTCCTGCACGTGGGTGTCGACGAGCGGACCGACGTACTCCAGCAGGCCCTCGCCGAGCTGGGAGTAGTAGGCGTTGATCTGCCGCGCGCGCTTCGCGCTGTAGAGGACCAGCTGGTACTTGCTGTCCGTCTTCGTCAGCAGGTCGTCGATCGGCGGGTTGGTCACGCCCACGGCGGCGATTTCAGGGGCAGACACGCAGCAGCCTCACAGGGGAATCGGGGGTTGGATCAGCGCGCCCGAGCGGGCGCACCCATCAAGGCTACCAACTCCTGCGCAGCAGCAGGAACTTCGTGGTTCACGACCGTCACGTCGAACTCGTGCTCGGCGGCCAGCTCCGCGCGCGCGGTCTCGAGGCGGCGTTCGCGCTCCTCGGCGGTCTCGGTGCCCCGGCCGACGAGCCGACGGACCAGCTCCTCCCAGCTCGGGGGCTTGAGGAAGACGAACAGCGCGTCCGGCATCGTGCGCCGCACCTGGCGCGCGCCCTGCAGGTCGATCTCCAGCATGGCCGGCCGGCCGGCGGCGAGCGCGTCCTCGACCGGGCGGCGCGGCGTGCCGTAGCGCGCGGCCTTGTGGACCACGGCCCACTCCAGCAGGTCGTCGTCGGCCACCATCCGGTCGAACTCCTCGTCGGAGACGAACCGGTAGTGCACCCCGTCCACCTCCCCGGGCCGCGGGCGGCGCGTGGTCGCCGACACGGAGATCCACACGTCGGGGTGGTGGGCGCGCACCTCGGCGGCGACGCTGCCCTTGCCCACGGCCGTGGGGCCGGCGAGCACGACGAGGCGCGAGCGGTCAGCCACGCGGGCCGAACTCGGCCTCGAGGGCGGCGACCTGCTTCGCGCCCAGGCCGCGCACGCGGCGGCTCTCCGCGATCTTGAGGCGCTCCATGATCTGCTTCGCGCGCACCTTGCCGACGCCCGGCATCGACTGCAGCAGGTCGAACACCCGCATCTTGGCGATGACCTCGTTGCTCTCCCGGTCGCCCAGCACCTCCGAGATCGAGGCCCCGGCGGTCTTCAGCCGGTTCTTGACCTCCGCCCGCTCCCGCCGGGAGGCCGCCGCCTTGGCGAGCGCGGCCTGGCGTTGTTCGGGGGTGAGGGGGGGCAGGGCCACGGGCAGTCCTCGACTAGGCATGGGGGAGACGACGGGCCAATCTAGCCACGCCCTCGCGCCGAGGGCAATCGCCGCGGCCCGACGGGCGCCCGGCGCGTCAGGGGTCGAGCAGCGCGCGGAACGCGGCGTTGGTGCGCAGCGCGGCCTCCCGCACGGCCGGTACGGCGGGGCCCGCCCCCAACACCTCGCGCGAGGAGCTGGGGAGCACGTGGCGGGCCTGGTCGCCGAAGATGCGGCGCACGTCGTCGACGGTGCCGCCCTGGGCCCCGACGCCGGGCGCCAGCAGCGGGCCGCCGATGGCGAGCGACTCCCCCGCCGACGCGTCCACCCCGGCGATCGTGGCGCCGACGACGGCCCCGAACGACCCGAGCGGCTCGGCGCCGGTGTTGAGCTCCCGCAGCTCGTCGAGGACCTCGGCGGCCACCGAGCGGCCCTCCCGGCGCGCCGACTGCACGGTGGACGCCTCCGGGTTGGAGGTGAGCGCCAGCACGAACACTCCCCCGCCGTGGCGCCGGGCGGTCTCGACCATCGGGGTCAGCGACCCGAACCCGAGGAACGGGCTCGCCGTGATCGCGTCGACCGCGAGCGGCGAGGACGGGTCGAGGTAGGCGTCGGCGTAGGCCTGCGACGTGGAGCCGATGTCGCCGCGCTTGACGTCGAGGAGCACCAGCGCGCCGGCCGCCCGCAGGTCGGCGACGGTCCGCTCCAGCGTCGCGACACCCGCGCTGCCGAACCGCTCGAAGAACGCCGACTGCGGCTTGACCACCGAGCAGACGGGTCCGAGCGCCTCCGCCGCGGTGCGGGCGAAGCGCTCGAGGCCCGCGGGGGTCGCGTCCAGGCCCCAGTCGGCCAGGAGACCGGGGTGGGGGTCGATCCCGGCGCAGAGCGGGCCGCGCTCCGCGGTCGCCGCGGCGAGCCGGGCACCGAAGGGCGTCACCGGGGGCTCCCGTCGTACGTCGTGAGGGCCTGCGCCACGCGGCGCGCGAAGAACGGCCCCTCGTAGACGAAGGCCGAGTAGGCCTGCACCAGGTCGGCGCCGGCGCGGACGCGGGCAAGCGCCTCCGCGGGACCGTCGACCCCGCCGACCGAGACGAGCGCGGGGCCCCCGGACCCACCGGACCCACCCGGCCCACCGAGCCGCCCGCGCAGCAGGGCGAGGACCTCCCGGGCGCGGGCGGCGACGGGCGCACCGGACAGCCCGCCGGCGCCGATGGCCTCGACCTCGGCGGCCGGGGTGCGCAGCCCGTCGCGGCGCACGGTCGTGTTGGTGGCGATGACGCCGTCGAGACGCTGGTCGATCGCCAGGTCCGCGACGGCGAGCACGTCGTCGTCGGCCAGGTCGGGGGCGATCTTGACGAGCAGCGGCACCCGGCGCTCGGCACGCACGGCGTCCGCGCTCGCGCGGACCGCGGCCAGGAGCGGGGCGAGCCGCTCGACGGCCTGCAGCGAGCGGAGCCCGGGGGTGTTCGGCGAGGAGACGTTGACGACGAGGTAGTCGGCGTACGGCGCGAGCAGGCGCGTGCTCGTCGTGTAGTCGCGCAGCACGGCCGCCTCGTCGTCCTCCGGCACGATCTTGGACTTGCCGATGTTGACGCCGAGCACGACCTCCGGGCGGCGCTCGGTGCGGTCGATCCGGTCGGCGCGCAGCGCCAGGCGCTGGGCCACCGCGACCGCGCCGTCGTTGTTGAAGCCCATGCGGTTGACGACCGCGCGGTCCTGCGGCAGGCGGAACAGGCGCGGGCGCGGGTTGCCCGGCTGCGCCAGCGCGGTGACCGTGCCGATCTCGACGTGCCCGAAGCCGAGGGCCGCGAGCGCGTCGACGCCGACCGCGTTCTTGTCGAACCCGGCGGCCAGCCCGAAGCGGTGCGGGAAGCGCAGGCCCATCACGTGCACCGGGGCCGTGACGGCGGGCGCGACCCGCGCCGCTCGCAGGCCCGGCGCGGCCGCCCGGATGGCCCGGAAGGACGCGTGGTGCGCGGCCTCCGGGTCCGTCCGGGTCAGGACGTGGCGGAAGAACGCGTCGTAGGTGCCCACCCGCTCAGGCCCCGGACCGCAGCACGTGCGCCCAGTCCTGCAGGCTGCGGACGCCGATGTCGCCGCGGCGCAGCGCCTCGATGCCCTGCACGGCCGCGCCGAGGCCCTGCACGGTGGTGATGCAGGGGACGTTCGCCTTGATCGCCGCGGTGCGGATCTCGTAGCCGTCGAGGCGCACCTGGCCGCCGGTGCCCACCGCCGGGGCGCCGTCCTCGCCGGGCGCGCCGGCCGCGCCGTACGGGGTGTTGACGATGAGGCCGATCTCGCCGTCGTCGATGAGCTGCACGGTGGTGCGCTCGCCGTCGGGACCGGTGCCCTCGTGGTGCTTGCGGACGACGGTGACGGCGACGCCGTTGCGGCGCAGCACCTCCGCGGTGCCCTGGGTGGCCACGATGTCGAAGCCGAGGTCGGCGAGCACCTTGACCGGGAAGATCATGGCGCGCTTGTCGCGGTTGGCCATCGAGACGAACACCTTGCCGCTGGTCGGCAGCGACCCGAAGGCGGCCGCCTGCGACTTGGAGAACGCCGTGCCGAAGTCGCCGTCGAAGCCCATGACCTCGCCGGTCGACTTCATCTCGGGCCCGAGCACCGTGTCGACGGGCGCGCCGTCGGGGGCGCGGAACCGGTTGAAGGGCATCACGGCCTCCTTGACCGCGATGGGGCAGCCGTCGGGCAGCGTGCCGCCGTCGCCGGTGGCCGGCAGCAGGCCGGCCGCCCGCAGGTCGCCGACGGTCTCGCCGAGCATGATGCGCGCCGCGGCCTTCGCGAGCGGCGTGGCCGTCGCCTTCGACACGAACGGCACCGTCCGCGACGCCCGCGGGTTGGCCTCGAGCACGTAGAGGATGTCGGAGCCCAGGGCGAACTGGATGTTGATGAGCCCCTTCACCCCCACGCCCCGAGCGATGGCCTCGGTGGCGGCGCGGATCCGGCCGATCTCGCGCGCCCCGAGCGTGATGGGCGGCAGGGCGCAGGACGAGTCGCCGGAGTGGATGCCGGCCTCCTCGATGTGCTCCATCACGCCGCCGAGGAAGAGGGTCTCGCCGTCGAAGAGCGCGTCGACGTCGATCTCCACGGCGTCGTCGAGGAACCGGTCGACCAGCACGGGCGCCTCGGCGCTGATGAGGCCGGCCGCGACGTACTTCTCCAGGTAGGCCTCGAGGGACGCGTCGTCGTACACGATCTCCATGCCGCGACCCCCCAGCACGTACGACGGGCGCACGAGCACGGGGTAGCCGATCTCGGCCGCGATGGCCCCGGCCTCGGCGAACGACGTCGCGGTGCCGTGCTTGGGCGCGGTCAACCCGGCGGCGGCGAGCACCCGCCCGAAGGCCCCGCGCTCCTCGGCCAGGTCGATGGCGGCGGGCTGGGTGCCGACGATCGGCACGCCCGCCTCCTCCAGGCCGCGCGCCAGCCCGAGCGGCGTCTGGCCGCCGAGCTGGCAGATGACGCCGACGACCGGGCCGGCCGCCATCTCGGCGTGCACGACCTCGAGCACGTCCTCCAGCGTCAACGGCTCGAAGTAGAGCCGGTCCGAGGTGTCGTAGTCGGTCGAGACCGTCTCCGGGTTGCAGTTGACCATGATCGTGTCGAAGCCGCCGCCGGGCAGGTCGCCGCCGTCCTTGGCCGCGCTGAGCGCCAGCGAGGCGTGCACGCACGAGTAGTCGAACTCGATGCCCTGGCCGATGCGGTTCGGACCCGAGCCGAGGATGAGCACCGCGGGCCGCTCGCGCGGCGCGATCTCGGTCTCCTCGTCGTACGAGGAGTAGTGGTACGGCGTGCGCGCCGCGAACTCCGCCGCGCACGTGTCGACCGTCTTGTAGACGGGCCGCACCCCGAGGGCGTGCCGCACGCCGCGCACGACGGCCGCGGGCAGGTTGCGGATGCGCCCGACCTGCACGTCGGAGAAGCCGTGGCGCTTGGCCCGGCGCAGGACCGCCCCGGTGAGCTCCGGGGCCGCCGCGATCTCGCCGGCGATCTCGTTGATGAGCAGCAGCTGGTCGACGAACCACGGGTCGATCGCCGTGGCGGCGTGCACCTCCTCCGCGGTGGCGCCGGCGCGCAGCGCGTCCATGACGCGGCGCAGGCGCCCGTCGGTGGGCACGCGGATCTCCTCGAGCAGCGCCTCCTTGTCGAGGTCCACCCAGGAGTGGCTCCAGTCGAACGCGGCGTCCGCGCTCTCGAGCGAGCGCAGCGCCTTCTGCAGCGCCTCGGTGAAGTTGCGGCCGATGGCCATGGCCTCGCCGACCGACTTCATGTGGGTGGTCAGGGTGCGGTCGGCGCCGGGGAACTTCTCGAACGCGAACCGCGGCACCTTCACCACGACGTAGTCCAGCGTCGGCTCGAAGCTGGCCGGCGTCTCGGCGGTGATGTCGTTGGGGATCTCGTCGAGGGTGTAGCCGATGGCCACCTTCGCGGCGATCTTCGCGATCGGGAAGCCGGTGGCCTTGCTCGCCAGCGCCGAGGAGCGCGAGACGCGCGGGTTCATCTCGATGACGATGACGCGCCCGTCGGCGGGGTTGACGGCGTACTGGATGTTGCAGCCGCCCGTGTCGACGCCGACCTCGCGGATGATGCCGATGGCCAGGTCGCGCAGCCGCTGGTACTCGCGGTCGGTGAGCGTCATGGCCGGCGCGACGGTGATGGAGTCGCCGGTGTGCACGCCCATCGGGTCGAGGTTCTCGATCGAGCAGATGATGACGACGTTGTCGGCCTTGTCGCGCATCACCTCCAGCTCGTACTCCTTCCAGCCGAGGATCGACTCCTCGATGAGCACCTCGGTGGTGGGGCTGGCCGCGAGGCCGGCGCCGGCGATGCGCTGGAGGTCGGTGGCGTCGTACGCGATGCCCGAGCCGGTGCCGCCCATGGTGAACGAGGGGCGCACGACGACGGGGAAGCCGAGCTCGCCGGCGGCCGACTCGCAGTCGGCCATGGAGTGGCACACGAAGCTGCGGGCGACCTCGCCGCCGATCTTCTCGACGATCGCGTTGAACTGCTCGCGGTTCTCGCCGCGGTGGATGGCCTCGAAGCTGGCACCGATCATCTCGACGCCGTACTTCTCCAGCACCCCGTTCTCGTGCAGCGCGATCGCCGCGTTGAGCGCCGTCTGGCCGCCGAGGGTCGGCAGGAGGGCGTCGGGGCGCTCCTTCGCGATGACCTTCTCGACGTACTCGGGGGTGATGGGCTCGACGTAGGTCGCGTCGGCGAACTCGGGGTCGGTCATGATCGTCGCCGGGTTGGAGTTCACCAGCACGACGCGCAGGCCCTCGGCCTTGAGCACGCGGCACGCCTGCGTGCCGGAGTAGTCGAACTCGGCCGCCTGGCCGATGACGATCGGCCCGGAGCCGATGACCAGGACCGACCGGATGTCCTCACGCCTGGGCACGGTGCGCCCCCTTCTCGCTCATCAGCTCGCAGAAACGGTCGAAGAGGTACGCCGCGTCGTGCGGGCCGGCGGCGGCCTCGGGGTGGTACTGCACCGAGAAGCTGCGCAGCGCGCCGCCCTCGGCGTCGGGGGCGCGCAGCTCCAGGCCCTCGACCACGTCGTCGTTGAGGCAGACGTGGGAGACGGTCGCCACGCCGTACGGCGTCTCGGTGGGCCGGTCCGTCGGGGCGTCCACCGCGAACCCGTGGTTGTGGGCGGTGACCTCGACCTTGCCGGTGGTGCGGTCCATGACCGGCTGGTTGATGCCGCGGTGGCCGTACTTCAGCTTGAAGGTGTCGAAGCCGAGCGCGCGGCCGAACAGCTGGTTGCCGAAGCAGATGCCGAAGTAGGGCAGCTCGCGGCCCAGCGCCTCCTGCAGCAGCGCGATCTGGTGCGTCGTCGCGGCCGGGTCGCCGGGGCCGTTGGAGAAGAACAGCCCGTCGGGGCCGTCCTCGCCCACCGCCAGGACCTCGTCGATGGTGGTGGTGGCGGGCAGCACGTGCACCTCGACGCCCCGCTCGGCCATCATCCGCGGGGTGTTCGACTTGATGCCCAGGTCGACCGCGGCGACGGTGAAGCGGCGCTCGCCGACGGCGGGCACGACGTACGCCTCCGTGGTCGAGACCTCGCCGGCCAGCTCGGTGCCGGCCATCTCGCCGGACAAGCGCACCCGCTCGAGCAGGCGGGCCGGGTCGGTCTCGGTGGTGGAGATGCCGACCCGCATCGCGCCCCGCTCGCGCAGGTGCCGCGTCAGCGCGCGGGTGTCGACGCCGCTGATGCCGACGACGCCCTGGGCGCGCAGCTCGTCGTCGAGGCTGCGGGCGCTGCGCCAGTTCGACGGCACGCGGGCGGGGTCGCGCACGACGTACCCGGCCACCCAGATGCGGCGGGACTCGACGTCCTCGTCGTTCATGCCGGTGTTGCCGACGTGCGGGGCCGTCATGACGACGACCTGGCGGTGGTACGACGGGTCCGTCAGCGTCTCCTGGTAGCCGGTCATGCCGGTCGAGAAGACGGCCTCGCCGAAGGTCTCGCCCTCGGCGCCGTAGGCCTCGCCGCGGAACGTGCGTCCGTCCTCCAGGACGAGCAGCGCGGGGGTGCTCATGCGGGGGTTCCTTCCGTGTCGTCGGCGCTCGTGACGAGCGCTCCGTCCAGCACGGTGGGGGCGCCGCGCAGGAGGGTGGCGCGGACGCGCGCGGTGAGCGAGCGGCCGTGCCAGGGGTTGTTGCGGGAGAGCGACACCGAGGCGTCGCGGTCGACGACCACGGCGGTGGCCGGGTCGACGAGGGTAAGGTTCGCGGGCTCGCCGACCGCCAGGGGGCGGCCGTGACCCGTCAACCCGGCGATCTGCGCCGGACGCGTCGACATCACGCGGGCGACGTCGGCCCAGCCCATGCGGCCGGTCTCCACCATCGTGGTCGCCACGACGCCGAGGGCGGTCTCGAGGCCGAGCATGCCGAAGGCGGCGTCGACGAACGCGTGCTCCTTGTCGTGGCGCGCGTGCGGGGCGTGGTCGGTGGCGACGGCGTCGATCGTGCCGTCGGCGAGGGCCTCGCGCAGCGCCTCGACGTCCTCGGCCGGGCGCAGCGGCGGGTTGACCTTGTACGTCGGGTCGTAGCCGGTGAGCAGGTCGGTGGTGAGGAGCAGGTGGTGCGGGGTGACCTCCGCGGTCACGGCCCAGGTCCCGTCCTTCTCGGCCTGGCTCTTCGCCCACCGCAGCACCTCGACGGTGCCGGCCGTGGAGGCGTGGGCGACGTGCACCCGGGAGCCGGTGTGGCGGGCGAGCATCACGTCGCGGGCGACGATGACCTCCTCGGCGACGCCGGGCCAGCCGGGCAGGCCGAGGCGGCCGGACAGCTCGCCCTCGTGGCAGCAGGCGGTCGGGCCGGCGAGCGTCGGCTCCTGGGCGTGCTGGGAGACGACGCCGCCGAACGCCTTGACGTACTCCAGCGCCCGGCGCATGACCCGCGCGTCGGCGACGCAGCGGCCGTCGTCGGAGAAGACCCGGACCCCGGCGCGGCTGCGGGCCATGAGCCCGAGCTCGGCGAGCTCCTCCCCCGCCAGGCCCTTGGTGACGGCGCCGACCGGCTGCACGTCGACCAGCCCGGCGGCGCGGCCGAGGTCGTGCACCCGCTCCGCCGCCTCGGCCGTGTCGGTGACGGGGCTCGTGTTGGCCATCGCGAGGACGGCGGTGTAGCCGCCGACCGCGGCGGCGCGGGAGCCGGTGAGCACCGTCTCCGCGTCCTCGCGGCCGGGCTCGCGCAGGTGGGTGTGGAGGTCGACGAGGCCGGGCAGCAGCACCAGTCCGTCGGCGTCGACGACCCGCGCGCCCGCAGGGGCGTCCGGCGTACCAATCTCGGCGACGACGCCGTCGACGACGAGGACGTCGGCGGTGCGCTCGCCGAGCAGGGAGGCACCCTGGATGAGGACCGTGCCGTGCGTCATCACGCGACTCCTTCGCCGGCGAGCAGGTGGTAGAGCACCGACATCCGCACCGCGACGCCCGCCGAGACCTGCTCGAGCACCGCGGACTGGGCGGCGTCGGCGGCGTCGGCGGCGATCTCGAGGCCGCGGTTCATCGGGCCGGGGTGGCAGATCGGCACGTCGGGGCCGAGGACGCCGAGGCGGGCGCGGGTGAGGCCGTAGCCCACCGTGTACTCCCGGCTCGTCGGGAAGAAGCCGCCGCTCATCCGCTCGCGCTGGACGCGCAGCATCATCACCGCGTCGGCGCTCGGGAGCACCTCGTCGAGGTCGTACGACGTGGCGAAGCCCGCCTCCCGGCTCCACGCGTCGACGCCGCTGGGCATCAGCGTCGGCGGCGCGACGACGGTGACCCGGGCCCCGAGCCGGGTGAGGGTCACGACGTTCGAGCGGAACACCCGGCTGTGGGTGAGGTCGCCGACGATGACGACGTGGCGGCCCTCCAGCGAGCCGAGGCGGCCGCCCGTGCCGAAGCGGCGCATCAGCGTGTAGGCGTCGAGCAACGCCTGCGTCGGGTGCTCGTGGGTGCCGTCGCCGGCGTTGATGACGACCGCGTCGACCCACTGCGACACCTGCTGCGCGGAGCCGCTGGCGCCGTGGCGCATGACGAGCGCGTCGACCCCCATCGAGCCGATCGTCAGCACGGTGTCGCGCAGGCTCTCGCCCTTCGAGGCCGAGGAGCCCTTGCCCGTGATGTTGATGGTGTCGGCCGAGAGCCACTTGCCCGCGATCTCGAAGCTCGAGCGCGTGCGGGTGGAGTCCTCGAAGAAGAGGTTGATGACCGTGCGGCCGCGCAGCGCGGGCAGCTTCTTGACCTCGCGCCGCTGCACGTCGTGCATCTCGGCGGCCGTGGCGAAGAGCGTGTGGACGTCGTCGGCCGTGAGGTCGTCGGCCGAGAGCAGGTGCTTCCTCATCGGGCTCCCTCCGCGTCCGGGGTGTCGGCGCGGTCGGCGATGCGGACCACGTCGAGCCCGTCGGTCTCCTCCAGGCGCACCATGACGCGCTCGCTGCGCGCGCTGGGGAGGTTCTTGCCGACGTGGTCGGCGCGCACCGGGAGCTCGCGGTGGCCGCGGTCGACCAGCACGGCCAGGCGCACGGCCGCGGGACGGCCGAGGTCGGCGAGGGCGTCGAGCGCGGCACGGACCGTGCGGCCCGAGTAGAGCACGTCGTCGACCAGCACCACCGTCTTCCCGTCGATGCCGCCGGGCGGCACATCGGTCGGCTGCGGCCCGCGTGCCGGGTGACGGCGCAGGTCGTCGCGGTAGAGCGTGATGTCGAGGGACCCGACCGGTACGGCGACCCCCTCCGTGTCGGCGATCCGCGCGGCGATGCGCTGCGCGAGACCGACGCCGCGCGTCGGGATGCCGAGGAGGACGAGACCCTCGTGGCCCTTGTTGCGCTCGAGGATCTCGTGGGAGATGCGGGTCAGCGCCCGGGCGATGTCACGGGCGTCGAGGACGGTGCGGCCGGGCGGTTCGGGGGTCTCCCCCGCCCCCGCGCCCAGGGCGTCAGTCGTGGCAGGCATGCCTGCACGGACCTCCTTCTCCGCCTCACGGGACGGCTCGTTAAAGGATGTCGAACGGTGAGGACACTACCAGCCCGGCGCCCCGCCGCACCCCCCGCGCGACGCCCCGTGGGACGTGGCCGTCGCCACGGTGGAGCGCTGGAGGCGGGGCGGTCGATGGGGCCGCCCCGCTCCGGTGGTCGAGGTGGCCGCGCCCGGTCGGTGGTCGAGGTGGCCGCGCTCGACTCGGTGGTCGAGGTGGCCGCGCTCGACTCGGTGGTCGAGGTGGCCCACGCTGCTTCGGTGGTTGAGGCGGCCGCGCCCGGTCGGCGGTCGAGGCGGCCGCGCCAGCGGCCCTCGAAACCGCGTGTGGTCGAGGTGGCCGCGCTGCTTCGGTCGTTGAGGCGGCCGCGCCCGGTCGGCGGTCGAGGCGGCCGCGCCGACGCACCGGTGGTTGAGGTGGCCGCGCCGACGCACCGGTGGTTGAGGTGGCCGCGCCAGCGGCCCTCGAAACCACGACGTCGACGTGGCCGCGCCCCGTCGGTGGTTGAGGTGGCCGCCCCAGCGGCCCTCGAAACCACGACCAGGGACCCACGAGGTCAGCCTCGGGGCGCCCCGAAAAACTCTCGAACTTCTTTCCCCCAGCCCCCTTCTCGGGGCCGAAACTGTCGGTGGCCACCCCTAGCCTTGTCCGTATGAACCACCCGAGCACCGCCGTCGTCGAGGCCCCGCCGGCCATCGACACGACCGCGCTGCTCGCACGCGCACGGCAGTCGGCCGCGGCACAGATGGCTGCTGAGGTCGCGACGTTCGTGGCGGTCGCCGACTGGGCCGACGCCCACACCGACGGCAAGGCCGGCGCCGTCGTGAGCGACCCCATCGGCCCCCTCGGGCTCTGGACCGACGACCCCAGCTCAGCGCCGGGCGGCGACCGGTTCCTCGAGCTCGGCGGACCCGGCGCACCCCTGGTCTCCGAGTTCTGCCTCTACGAGATCTCCGCCGCCCTCGGCCGCTCCGTCACCTCCGGTCGACCCCTGGTCGGGGACGCGATCGAGCTGCGCCACCGCCTCCCCCGCCTCTGGGTCCGCGTCCTCGCAGGCGCTGACCCGGCCACGCAGAAGAGCGCGCTGCCGGTGTGGCGGGCACGCAAGATCGCCGCCCTCACCCGCACCCTCACGCCCGAGGCGGCCGACTTCGTGGACCGCAACCTCGCCCCCGTCGCCCAACGCGCCACCATGCCCACCGTCGAACGCCTCGTCGCCGAAGCCATCGCCCGCTTCGACCCCGAGAACGCCGAGCTCGACCGCGCCGACGCCGACGCCGGCCGCTACTTCACGATCGAAACGACTCCCATCGACGCCGCAGCGCCCTGGACCGGCGTCGTCCCCGTGCACGGCACCCTCGACATCGCCGACGCCCTCGACCTCAACAACGCCGTCCAGCGCGTCGCCGCCGACCTCGCCGCCGCAGGCTGCGACGCCGACCTCGACGCCCGCCGCTCCATGGCCCTCGGCGAACTCGCCCGCCGCCAGACCGCACTCGACCTCTACGGCGTCGACGGCATCAACGATCGACCGTCGCCCGACCTGGCTGACGGCGTGACACCGATGGCGTCGTCGCGGGCACCGGCCCGGCAAGTCGTGTTCTACGTCCACCTCAGCGACGCCGCCATCGCCGCCCACCGCTCCGCCGACGGGCTAGACGCAGGGCCTGGCATCGACCCGGCCACCGGAACCACCGGCATCGACCTCGCCCGACTCGAGAACACCCGCGCACTCATCACCGCCGACCAGGTCCGCGACTGGTGCCGCACGCCCAGCACAGAGGTCACCGTCAAGCCCGTCATCGACCTCGCCGAGCACGTCGCCGTCGACGCCTACGAGATCCCCCACCGCATCGCCGAACGCGTCCGGCTCGACCGACCCACCTGCGCCTTCCCCTACTGCGGGCGACCAGCCAGGGGCCTCGACCTCGACCACACCGACGAGTTCCGGTCGGATGCAGCACCAGGCGCCGGCCAGACCTCGACTGCCAACCTCGCGCCACTGTGCAGAGGCCACCACCGCGTCAAGACTCACCCGTCACCGACGGGCGTCGGCCCACCGAGCACACGCAGTGACGATCCACCGGGCGGCGCTCCACCCGACCGGCGATGGCGTTACCACCGCGACCCGCTCGGCACCTACATCTGGACCAGTCCCCACGGACTCCGGTACGCCGTCGACTCCACCGGCACCACACCGCTCAACTGAGCTGCGCACCCGCGCACCACCCGCCGACCCCGCCACACGATCACCGTGTCGGGGCCACCGGCGTGCCCGGGCGTGGTTTCGAGGGCCGCTGGCGCGGCCACCTCAACCACCAGCGCAGGGCGGGGCCACCGGCATGTCCCGGCGTGGTTTCGAGGGCCGCCGGGGCGGCCACCTCAACCACCAGCGCAGGGCGGGGCCACCGGCACGTCCCGGCGTGGTTTCGAGGGCCGCCGGGGCGGCCACCTCAACCACCAGCGCAGGGCGGGGCCACCGGCACGTCCCGGCGTGGTTTCGAGGGCCGCCGGGGCGGCCACCTCGACCACCAGAACGCCCGCGGCCACCTCAACCACCGGAACGCCCGCGGCCACCTCGACCACCAGCGCGCGACGCGGCCACCGCCGTACCCAGGGCGGGCGGGTCGCGGTGGGAGCGATAGTCCTCGGCTACCGCTCGTACCGCGACCAGGAGCCCACGACCGAGGCTCAGGCCTCCGACACGTCGACGAGCACCTTGCCGACGGCGCCGCCCTCGACGGCGTCGTGCGCGGCGGCGAGCTCGTCGAGCGGGTAGTGGTGGAGCGGCACGCCCGCGTCCTCCCCCACGCGCAGCGCCCCGGCGGCGACGGCGGCGGAGACGTCCTCGGTGGCGGCGGCGAGCAGGGCGGGGTCGAGCGTGTAGAGCAGCACGCCCTGGTGGCGCAGGTTCTTCGAGAACGTCTCCCGGATCGGCACGGAGAACGACTCACCGCCGTTGTTCGCGTAGTAGGCGACCGTGCCGTGGTTGCGCACGACCTCCAGGTCCAGCCCGTTGTTCTGCGCCGGGGCGACCTCGACGACGAGGTCGACGCCGTCGGGCGCGATCGCCCGCACCGCCGCGACGACGTCCTCGGCGCGGTAGTCGACCACGTGCTGCGCCCCGGCGGCGCGAGCGAGCGCACCCTTCTCCGGGCTGCTCACCGTCGTCACGACCGTCGCGCCCGACCACACCGCGAGCTGGATGGCGGCGTTGCCGACCGCGCCGGCGCCGCCGGCGACGAGGACCGTCGTACCGGTCAGCGTGCCGGGGCCGAGGCGCGGCACCTCGCCGGAGGTGAGGGCGCGGTGCGCGGTGACGGCGGGTACGCCGAGGCTCGCCCCGAGGTCGAAGGAGGCACCCTCCGGGAGCGGTACGACGCGCTCGACCGGCTGCACGGTCAGCTCGGCCGCCGTGCCGCCCGGCCGCTGGTGCTGGGCCAGCACGAGCCAGACGCGGTCACCGACCGCGAGGCCCGTGACGCCCTCACCCACGGCGTCGACGACCCCGGCGCCGTCCTGGCCGGGGACGACCTCGTCGAACGGGCTGCCCATGACGGCGCGGAACTTCCAGTCGGTCGGGTTGACGCCGGCGCGGACGACGCGCACCCGCACCTCACCGGGCCCGGGCTGGGGGTCGGGGCGCTCGACGAGGCTGAGGACGGAGGACGGACCGGTCTCGGAGTAGACGACTGCTCGCATACCGGGGCCAACGGCCGGCACCCGGCCGATGTTCCGCAGCGCCTACAGCGCCTCCGCCATCGCCGCGCAGGCGCGCAGCCACGACCGCTGCGTGGCGGTCGACAGCTCGCCGTACGGCACCACCGACCCCGACACCAGTGCCGGGTCGTAGGGCACGCGGAAGACGGCACGGGTGCGCTGCTCGTAGACGGCGGTGAGGTCGGCTGCGAGCTGCTGGTCCACCTTGGGCGAGGGGTCGGACAGCACGGTGACGGTGCGGCGCGCGAAGTCGGTGTAGCCGGCGTCCGCGAGCGCGTCGAGCATCCACAGGCCGCTGTAGCCCGTGTCCTCGCGCACCGTGCTCGTCACCACCATGAGGTCGGCGGCCTCCGCCGCGGCGAGCCAGTTCTCGGCGCGCAGGTTGTTGCCGGTGTCCACCACGACGAGCCGGTAGAACCGCTGCAGCAGCGCGTGCACCGCCCGGAAGTCGTCGGCCCGGATCGTCCCGGTGACGTCGGCCCGCTCGTCGGAGGCCAGCACGTCGAAGTGGGCGTCGCCCTGGCTGCGCACGAACGCCCCGAGGTCGCCGATGCGGGCCTGGTAGACGTCGTTGAACCGCTCGAGGTCCGCCAGCAGCTCCCGCGTGGTGTTGCGGTGCTCGCCCCGCAGCGCCCGGATGCCGAGCGTGCCGCGCGTCTCGTTGTTGTCCCACGCGACCACGCCGCCGCCGCGCACCGTGCCGAACGTGTGCCCCGCCATGAGCACGCCCGTCGTCTTCGCCGCCCCGCCCTTCGGATTGAGGAAGACGATGGTGCGCGGCCCGTCGAACTCGCGCTGCACCGCCCGACGCTGCAGCTCGTGCTCCCGCTCCGCCCGTCCCATCTGCGGGCGGACCAGCCCGCCGGACCAGCGGCGGGCCCGGCCGCGCCAGCCCCAGGTCGCCGGACCGAGCGGCTGCTCGCCGGCCCGCCGGTCGAGGAAGTCCGTCGCCGACATGAAGCGCCGCACCTCCGGCGCGGGCCCGCTCGCCGGGACCGGTCCGCTCGCCAGGCCCGGCCCGCTCGCCGGCACGGCGGGCGGCGCCGTCGGCGCGGGAGC